>JANMFA010000333.1:0-2019 GCA_031377545.1 Hyphomicrobiales bacterium
GGACAAGCCCAGCGCCCCACTCCAGCCGCCTTTTTCCGGCACGGTGAAATGGCAGGCAACCCCCTCGATGGCGGGGTCGTCAATGCCATAGGTCGCCAGCTTGTCGTCCGGGGACAGAAGCTTGAACACGGTCGACTTGCGAAAGATCAGATCAGGGTCTTCGGCATGCGCCAGGGCCGGGGTCAGCAGGCAAAGGGCCGAAAGCAGAATTGCGCGCACCATTGTGATAATTCCTCTCTGATCTGCTCAGAGATGGCGCTTCGCAGCCACCGGCGCAAGCCGGGTCAGCGGCCTCCGCTGACCGCCAGGTTTGCACCGGTCATATAGCTTGCCGCATCCGAGAGCAGATACATCACCGCATCGGCGATTTCACTGGCCTGTCCGATACGCCCCATCGGGATCAACGGCCGGTAACGCTCCACCCGCGCGGCGTCATGGCTGCTCTTGTCGTGGATTTCCGTGTCGATCAGGCCGGGTGAGACCGCATTGATCCGGATGCTGTCCGCGCCCAGTTCCTTGGATAGTCCGATGGTCAGCGTATCGATCGCGCCCTTGGAGGCTGCATACCAGACATAATCGCCTGCGCTGCCCAGCTTGCCCGCGATGGACGAGATGTTGACAATGCACCCGCCCTTGCCCCCGTGGCGGGGTGCCATGCGCAGGATCGCTTCCCTCGCCACAAGGATCGCCCCGGTCACATTGATGTCGATGCAGCGCCGGATCACGTCAGGCTCCGCCATATCCAGCCTGCTGCTGCGCCCCGTGATACCGGCATTGTTGACGAGATCGGTGATGCGGCCGAGCCCGTCATCCACCGCACGGAAGATCGACCGGACATCCTCCTCGCGGCTGACATCGCCCTGGACGGTGATCGCCCTGCGACCAGTCGCGCGGATGTCGCTGGCGACAGCCTCGGCTGCCGCGGCATCAGAGGCAAAGTTCACGGCGACATCGAAGCCGGACAAGGCCGCTGCACGGGCAACGGCAGCACCGATGCCCCGGCTGCCGCCCGTGATGAGGAGGATGCGTGGCGGCTGTGTCATGGTCATCTCAGTTCTGTGGCATAGTGAATGGCGGATGTCTCGCACAGGCTGACGCGCCATTCCATGGGCCGACCATCGATCGAGGTGGCGACGCGGTCAATCAGCAGAAGGGGAGCGCCGACGGCAATTCCCAGGACGTGGGCATCCTCGCTGGATGCCGCGACGGCCTTGAGGATCTCCTGCCCACCCGCGATGGTGACGCCAAAGCGTTCGGCGAAGGTGTTGTAGAGGTTGTTGGGAATATCGCCTTGCTGAAGGCCGTCGAAGACGGCAGCCGCCAGGACAATTGTCTCGACGATACAGCGCTGGCCCGCCAGCGAACGCACCCGGCGGATGCGGATGACCGGCTCCCCCTTGAACAGCCCCAGCTTTGATGCCTCTTCCGGGCTGGCCTGGGCTTCCAGAACGCCCAGCACCTCGCTTTCGGGGAAGATGCCCTGCGCGTCGTCAGGCTTCAGCTTAAAAAACTGGAACAGGATACGGGCTTCGTCATGAGTCGCGACAAAAGTGCCGCGCCCCTGCCGTCGCACGAGCAATTGCGCCGACGTCATGTCATCCAGTGCCTTGCGCGCGGTGCCTTGGCTGACACCGAGTTCCGCCGCGATCTGCATCTCGCTGGGCACGATCTGACCGGCCTTCCAGCGGCCATCGACGATGCGTTGCGTCAGCTTCTCGCGAACCTGCTGGTAAAGGGGCTTGAAGCCCAGAGTGTCTGCGGCCGCCATTGTGACCATCCCGAATTGCTGCAGCATCAAGGCAAGGAGCGATTGACGCTGTCAAGTCTTATGTCTTATAGAAGACTTGGTTCCGTACCCCATCCCTGCCCACTCTCAACAAGGATTTTCCCATGAGCGCTCCGCACCTGCTGGTGCACGACCACAAGGACAACTGCGGTGTTGTCGTGGTCGAGAACCTGAAAGCTGGCACCGACATGCTGGCTGTCATCACCCATGACAATTCCGATTTCCGGATCACC
>JANMFA010000334.1:0-6968 GCA_031377545.1 Hyphomicrobiales bacterium
CGATCTGGGCTTTGCCTACTGGCCGCAGCCGGACGGGAGCAGCATCAGCTTTGTCGACGTGCCGGGGCATGAGGGCTACATCCACAACATGCTGGCCGGCATCACAGGCGTTTCGGCGCTTATGCTCGTTGTCGCCGCAAACGAGGGTCTGAAGCCGCAGACACTGGAGCATCTGCGCATTGCCACCCTGCTGGGTTTGCGTGCCGGTATCGTGGCGCTGACCAAGTCTGATCTGGTTGATGCGGCTGTTCTGGAGAAGCGAAGGGCCGAAATCCTCACAGCCGTTGGCCCAACATCACTGCGGTTCGCACCTGTTTTTCCGGTCTCGACCGTGACGGGCGACGGTCTTGGCGCATTGGCCGATGCCCTGCGGTCGTTGCCGATGCAGGATGATGGCCTCGCCAAGGACCGCCCGTTCCGCCTCGCCGTCGACCGGGTGTTCTCGGTGCATGGTGCAGGAACGGTGGTGACGGGAAGCGTGCTTGCCGGTCAGATCCGTGTCGATGACAGGCTTCAGCTGTCATCCTCTGGCCGGGAGGTGCGCGTTCGCGGCCTCCACGCCCAGAACCGCAAGACGGATCACGCATCCTTCGGCGAACGCACGGCGATCAATCTGGCTGGCGTGAGCGTCGAGCAGGTCAGGCGCGGCGATGTGTTGATTGCACCCGGCCTGCATGCACCGACCCAGCGCTTCGACGCTCTGGTGCAGCTGGCGGCGGACGAGACGAGGGCTCTGGCGATGTGGACACCGCTTCATCTTCACAGCAGCACCGGAGCCTGGTCCGCGCGCCTTGTGCCGCTGGAGCAGGAGCGCATACGGCCCGGCGAAGCGCAGCTCGCGCAACTCGTGCTGGACCGTCCCGCCGCCATACTGGGCGATGATCGTTTTGTCCTGCGCGATGCCGGTGCCCATCACACCATCGGCGGCGGGCAGGTGCTGGATATCGTCGCGCCGGAGCGCAACCGCCGCAGGCCGGAACGGCTGCAGGCGCTCACGGTGCGCGCCCGCAAGGGCCCGGTCGAGGCGTTTCCGCATCTGCTGGATTGGCCGCCGTACGCCATCGACCTCGACTCCCATGCAGCGCAATTCGGCCTCAGACCCGAGGCTTTCGGGGGGATCGTCGCACGCGAAAGCCTGCTTGTTCTGCCCTCGACCGCCCCGAGCGGCGAGGTCCGACGCCTTGCCTTTGCGCCGGCGCTCGTCCTGACCCTTGGTCGCGAAATGCGTGATACGCTGGCAGCCCATCACCAGAAGCATCCCGATCAGGCCGGTCTTGCCGCCGATCGCCTGCGGCTGGCGCTCAGCCGCAGGCTAGCAGTGGAGGCGTTTTCAGCGCTGACTGCCCATCTCATCCGCCGGGGCGAGATCGCCGCCAGCGGTGCCTGGCTGCGGCTGCCGGACCATGTGCCGCGCCTGTCCGCCGAGCACGATGCCCTTTGGAACCGGATCCGCCCGCTGTTGTCTGATGGCGAACGCTTCAAGCCACCGCGCATCAACGAGCTGGCGGAGCAGCTGAAGCAGCGCGAGGACACACTGCGCGGACTGATGAGGCGGCTGGCCCGCCGGGGGGATGTGGACGAAGTGGCGGAGGATCATTTCCTTTTGCGCAGCGCCATTGTCGAGTTGGTGCAGGCCGCCCGTGAGACGGAGGACGCACAGCCCGACAAGTGGTTCAACGCCGCTGCGTTCCGCGACCGGATCGCCATCGGTCGCAAGATGGCGATCCTCATTCTCGAGTTCTTCGACCGCCATGGTGTGACAGTACGCAAGGGGGATATGCGGCGGCTCGATGCGCGGAAGGCGGGAATGTTTGGGTCGTCCTGACGACCGCTACAAGATAAACCGGCTCAGATCGACATTCTTCGCCAGTTCGCCGACGTTCTTGTTCACATAGGCCCCGTCGATGGTGACGCTCTCGCCATTCCGGTCAGGCGCGGTGAAGCTGACGTCGTCGAGGATGCGCTCCATCACGGTCTGCAAGCGGCGTGCGCCGATGTTCTCGACCGTGGAATTGACCTCGACCGCGATGCGGGCCACGGCGTCGATGGCGTCATCGGAGAAGGCAAGCTTGACGCCTTCGGTGCCCATCAGGGCGATGTATTGCTTGATCAGCGACGCTTCCGTCTCCGTCAGGATGCGCTTGAAATCATCCTCGGTCAGTGGCTGAAGCTCCACGCGGATCGGCAGGCGACCCTGCAGTTCCGGCAGCAGGTCCGAGGGACGTGCGATGTGGAACGCCCCTGACGCGATGAACAGGATATGGTCGGTCTTCACCACGCCGTGCTTGGTCGAGACATTGGTGCCCTCGATCAGCGGCAGCAGATCGCGCTGGACGCCCTCGCGGGAGACCTCACCGCCGCCCCGGCTGCCCTCGCGCACGCAGATCTTGTCGATCTCGTCGAGGAACACGATGCCATTGTCCTCGACCTGCCGGATCGCTTCCTTGATGACGGCGTCCAGATCGAGAAGCTTGTCGCTTTCCTCCGCTACCAGCGGCAGATTCGCTTCCTTGACCGTCAGCTTGCGCGGCTTGCCGCGGCCCTGCATCTTGCCGAAGATATCGCCGATGGAGATGGCTCCGACCTGTCCGCCGCCGGGCATCCCAGGCAATTCGAACATCGGCATGCCGCCCCCACCGGACTGGATCTCGATCTCGATCTCCTTGTCATCGAGTTCGCCCAACCTGAGCTTCCTGCGGAAGCTGTCACGCGTGGCCTCGCTCGCCGTGGTGCCGACGATGGCGTCCAGCACGCGATCCTCCGCCGCGATCTCGGCGCGGGCCTGCACTTCCTTGCGCTTGACCTCTTTCACCTGGGCAATGCCGATGTCGAGGAGATCGCGGATGATCTGCTCAACGTCGCGGCCGACATAGCCGACCTCGGTGAACTTCGTGGCTTCCACCTTCAGGAACGGCGCGTGGGCCAGCTTGGCCAGCCTGCGCGAAATCTCCGTCTTGCCGCAACCCGTGGGGCCAATCATGAGGATGTTCTTTGGCAACACTTCTTCACGCATCGTGCCAGTGAGCTGCTGACGCCGCCAGCGGTTGCGCAAGGCGATGGCGACGGCGCGCTTGGCGTCCTTCTGGCCGACGATGAAGCGGTCGAGCTCCGAGACGATTTCGCGGGGGGAGAAGGTGGTCATAATGCGATGCTCTCGATCACGAGATTGCCGTTGGTATAGACGCAGATGTCGCCCGCGATGGTCATGCTCCTGCGCACGATCTCTTCCGCCGTCAGCGGCTGATCGACCAGCGCGCGGGCGGCTGCCAGCGCGTACATGCCGCCTGATCCGATACCCATGACACCGCCTTCGGGCTCCAGCACATCGCCGGTACCGGAGATCACGAGCCCCGCCTCCTTATCGGCCACCAGCATCATGGCTTCGAGACGGCGCAGATAGCGGTCGGTGCGCCAGTCCTTGGCCAGTTCCACACAGGCCCGCGTCAGCTGGTTGGGATATTGCTCCAGCTTGGCCTCGAGCCGCTCGAACAGCGTGAAAGCATCGGCGGTAGCGCCAGCGAAGCCTGCGATGACGTTGCCCTTGCCGAGACGGCGCACCTTGCGGGCATTCGCCTTGATAATGGTGGGACCCAGGCTCACCTGGCCATCGCCTCCGATCACCACGTGATCACCCTTGCGGACCATCAGGATCGTGGTGGCGTGCCATCCGGGATAGGCGGAGGAAGAGCCGTCGGCGTGCATGAAACCCTCTTTGGCCAACGATTCGGCCTGTCGTTCCCCTGTATTTAGGGTCTCGCAACACGAAACGCCAAGGGGGCCGTCTTGATCGCCTGCGGATCATCCCCTAACCCGGAGGAATGAGCACCAAACTGACGCTGGATCACCTGAATACACTGGGCCCTGCGGCCTTTGCCGAGACGCTGGGCGATGTCTTCGAGCATGCGCCCTGGGTGGCGGAAGGCGTTACCGCTCAACGCCCGTTCGCGACCATCGCCGCCGTGCATGATGCGATGATGGCGGTGGTGCAGTCGGCACCACACGATCGGCAACTCGCCTTCCTGCGCGGGCATCCGGAGCTTGGCGGCAAGGTGGCACGGGCTGGCGCGATGACGGCGGAATCCGTGGCCGAGCAGGGCAGCCTTGGCCTCAACCGCCTGAGCGATGCGGAATTCGCGCGCTTCGAGGCGCTGAACGCGGCCTACCAGGCACGATTTGGCTTTCCCTTCATCGTCTGTGCGCGCCGACAGACACGCGACGCTGTCCTGTCGGAGTTCGCGCGACGCTCCTCCCTGTCAACCGACGATGAATTCGCCACGGCCCTGGCGGAGATCGGACACATCACGCGCCTGCGGCTGGTCGCCAAGCTCGATGGGCCGGGCGCTCCGAAGACCGATGGACGGCTGTCGACCCATGTGCTGGATACGCACAGCGGCAAGCCCGCGCCCGGCGTGCGTATCAGGCTCTACGAGATGGGGGCCAGCGCACGCGGCCTGCTTGTTGAAATGGTGACCAACGGCGACGGCCGCACCGACAGGCCGCTGGTGGGGGGAGAGCCCCTGCGCTGCGGCACCTATGAGATCGAATTCGCCATCGGCGACTACTTCCGGGCCAAGGGCGTCTCGACGGCATCCCCCGCTTTTCTGGATGTGATCCCCATCCGCTTCGGCATCGCGGAGCCCGAGGGGCACTATCACGTGCCGCTGCTGGCAACGCCGTGGAGCTATTCCACCTATCGCGGCAGCTGACCTACAGGATCGTTCCTGGCTTCAATCCGGCACCGCGCAGGAATTCCGCTGAGGAAACCGGACCTTTTCCCGCGCGCTGAACCTCCAGAAGCCGCAGCGCGCCTGAACCGCAGGCAATGGTGAGGTCATCATTGCAGACTGTGCCGGGCGCACCCGATCCCATCACCAGAGCCGCGCGCAGCACTTTCACCCTCGTCATCCCTTGTCCCCAGTCCGCTTCGAAGAACGCACCGGGAAAGGGCGTGAGGCCACGCACCAGATTGTGGATGTCGGATGAAGACTTCGACCAGTCAATCCGCGCCTCGGCCTTGTCGATCTTGTGGGCATAGGTGACACCGGCTTCCGCCTGCGGTGTGAAACCGAGCGCACCGCGCGACAGCGCCGCCAGTGCCCGCGCCATCAGATCAGCCCCCAGCAGCATCAGCCGGTCATGCACCTCGCCCGCCGTGGTGTCGGGCCCGATCACCATCTTCTCGACCATGGCGACCGGTCCGGTGTCGAGTCCTTCCTCCATGCGCATCACCATGACGCCGGTTTCGGTGTCGCCCGCCATGACGGCGCGCTGGATGGGGGCTGCTCCGCGCCATCTTGGCAGCAGCGAACCATGCAGGTTCAGGCAGCCAAGTTCAGGCGCATCCAGGATCGCCTTCGGCAACAGCTTGCCATAGGCCACAACCACCGCGACATCCGCGTCATGGCTGGCGAAGAGCGCAGCGGCCTCCGGGGTTTTCAGCGTCTTTGGCGTCAAAACAGGGATGCCAAACCGCTCCGCCATGGCATGCACCGGGCTCTTCTTCATCTCCATGCCGCGCCCGGCAGGCGCGGGTTCGCGGGTGTAGCAGGCCACGACTTCGTGTCCCTGGCCGACGATTTCCGAGAGCGTGGGCGTCGCGAAATGCGGGGTTCCCATGAAAATGACGCGCAAGCTCATGCGATTTTAAGTCCTGTAACCTATTGTCATGCCGGGCGGGGTTGAACACCGGCTCCGGAACGATTATTCATCCTATTACAACGTGACCCAGGGCTTGACCATGGATCGTATCGACCTTCTGAAGCGTAACAATGCCGGACAGAACTTTGCTGGATGCCCCGTGCACCAGTTGAAGGGCATGTTGCGGGATGCCGGCCTGCGCCCGACCCGGCAGCGGGTGGCGCTGGGCTGGATGCTGTTTGGCCGTGGAGATCGCCATGTCTCGGCGGAAGGCCTGCACGAGGAGGCGACCAAGGCCCGCGTGCCGGTGTCGCTGGCAACGGTGTACAACACGCTGCATCAGTTCAAGGAAGCGGGTCTTCTGCGCCAGGTTGCGATGGAAGGTGCGAAGACATATTTCGACACCAACACCTCCGATCACCACCACTTCTTCGTCGAGGGTGACGACCGGATGATCGATATCCCCGGTGCCCAACTCGATGTCGCCAACCTGCCCGAACCACCCGAAGGCATGGAGATCGCGCGCGTGGATGTGATCGTACGGTTGCGGAAGAAGGTTTGAGACCCCGGTGCCTGCTTATTCCGCAGGCTCCTTCTTGGCTTCCATATAGTGCCTCAACACCTTGTTGATCCGGCTTTGGTAGCCTGACCCCTGTGCCTTGAAGAACTGAAGCACATCGTCATCCAGACGGATCGAGATCGGTTGCTTCGAGGGAGCAGGCACGAACACTGCTTTCGACCAGTCGATATCGTCGAAACCCTGAAGATCAGGGTCTTGGGCGATCTGGCTTTCGATGTCGGCTTCGGTCGTGGCGTCAATTTTAGCCCAGTCTGATCTACTGGGCAGGGCCAGCGCTTCTTCCAAAGTCATGTGAACGATACGCTCTTTCTTCATTTGGCCTCGCTCGGCGAATGGTAATCAGCCTGATTGTGTCGCCCCTGCGCGTATAAATCACCGCGAAAAGATGCTCATTGATCGGTCCGATCGTCAGCCACCTGTGCTCCACGTCGCGATCAGATCGCCACTCGATCCGATCAGATGCAAAAACCTTCATGGCGTCTACAAATGTGATGCCGTGTTTCTGTAAAACCGCGTCCGCTTTTTTCGGATCCCATTCGAATTGCATTTTCTTGTCTCATTACCCCACCTGTGGACTCCTTTTTTCATAGCCAGTGTCCTATTGCGATGGGGTAATCGCATTGTCGATGACGGCACTAAATTTGTATATACAATCGTATCGCCTTGATCAAGCCCCCTTGATGGTCCAATGATGGCCCATGCGCTTTCCGCCCTCCATCCTCGATGAAATCCGCGCCCGGCTGCCGGTTTC
>JANMFA010000358.1:0-4402 GCA_031377545.1 Hyphomicrobiales bacterium
CCAGCGTGCCCACCAGCATCGCGGCAAAGAACACAGACCCCAGAAGACCAAGTGAAACGCCGGCAAATCCCTCGAGTTTCCCACGCAGAGGCACAATCGTGTTGAGCAGCGCATTGCCTGACATCAGGGCGAACACGGTCACGAGGACGGCGGCAATGGAGGCGTAGGGTGTGCGCATGGCAAGGAGTCGGACTTACACTACGCCGTTTCGCACCAACGGCAATCCGCTAGGGGCTCCGCATCAGCGTCCTGACATGGGCCGACGCGCTTTCCGCCAGTCCGATCAGATCATAGCCGCCCTCGAGCACCGAGACGATCCGCGAGGCGCAGTGCTTTTCGGCGATGTCCATGAGTTTGCCGGTCGCCCAGGCGAAATCCTCGGCTTCAAGCTGCAGGTTTGCGAGCGGGTCGCGGTGATGGGCATCAAACCCGGCCGATATGATGATCAGGTCGGGCCGATGTGCATCGATGCGTGGCAAAATGACGGACGTCATCGCGGCGCGAAAGGCTTCGCCTCCATCACCGGCCTGCAAGGGGGCGTTCACGATGGTGCCATGATCGCCGGTCTCCGACTTTGCACCTGTGCCGGGATAGAGTGGCATCTGGTGCGTCGAGGCATACAGCACGGATTTGTCGGCCCAGAAGATGTCCTGCGTGCCGTTGCCGTGATGGACGTCCCAGTCGATGATGGCGACGCGCTCCACGCCGTGGGCTTTCTGGGCATGGCGGGCCGCAATGGCTGCGGTATTGAAAAAGCAGAATCCCATGGCGTGGTTGATCTCGGCATGGTGCCCCGGTGGGCGGGCGGCAAGGAACGCGTTGGTCGCCTGGCGCGAGAACACGGCATCGACCGCTGCTGCCGCCCCGCCAAGCGCCCTTGCGGTGGCCTCCATTGTGCCAGGTGACATCAGGGTGTCGGCGTCAATTCCAGCATAGCCACGCTGCGGTGCCAGAGACCTGATCGTTTCGATGTAATCGGCCGGATGCACCAGTTCCGCCAGCGCGAGTTCGGCCAACGGAGCTTCGGTGCGGACGAGGGCGTCAAAACCCTGATCGGAAAAGACCTGCTTCAGGACGCGCAGCCGGTCTGGACGTTCCGGATGGCCGTCGGGGACAGCGTGTTGTAAAAAAGCATCGTGGGTCAAAAGCATGGTTGTCATGAAACGCGGATCCCGTTGACCGGCGAGCAATGCGCTCGGCTACCGTTAACCATAAGTCTCTAATCGAGTATGATGCATTGCAGCAACTTCCGAGTGTTGCCGATTTGCACTCGCCTTGAGGAACAAATTTTGTTACGAAATGTTCATTATAAATCAAATTTGACCGGAACTCCCATGCGTAGCGCTCTCCTGATGTCCGTCCTTGGCCTTTCGGTCCTTCTTGCGGGCTGCAAGACCGAAACGTTTCCGGACCCTGCGCTGTCCGCGAAGGACGTGCAACTGCTCGCGCTGACGCCAGCCTTCAACCGCAATCAGGATCCATTCCGCGCACGTCAGCGCATGAAGGACAATACCGGGCAGGAGCCAGGAACGATCGTCATCGATTCGGACAACAAGTTCCTCTACTTCGTCGAGGGCAATGGCTCGATGCTGCGCTACGAGATTTCGGTTGGCGCTCAGGAATTCACCTGGCGGGGTGACGCCATCGTGCGTCGCAAGGCGGACTGGCCGCAGTGGGTTCCCATGGAAGAGGCCCGCAAGCTCAACCCTGCGCTGCCTAAGGTGGTGCTGGGCGGACCGGAAAATCCCCTGGGAGCCCGTGCCCTCTATCTCCATGACGAAGCAGGCAAGGACACCTATATCCGCATCCATGGCACCAACGAGCCGGAATACATTGGCCAGAACGTGTCACTCGGCTGCATCCGCATGCACAACGTCGATGTGATCGATCTTGCCGAGCGCGTGAGCCTTGGTGCCAAGGTCGTCGTGCGATAATCGCCTGCCTGCCTGGAGAACTTACCAGTCCGGAGACTATGCAAAAGCCCCGGTTCGTCCGGGGCTTTTTTGTGCCGCTCAGCCTGCCGCCTTCGTGAGTCGCCGGAAACCTGCCGCGAGATCCGCTTTCAGATCGCGGTTTGATTCCAGGCCGATCTGCAGGCGTATGCATGGTCCGCCGGGATTGAAAGGCGTCGCCGTCCGGTATGCCGCGCAATCAAAGGGTACGGCGAGGCTCTCGTAGCCGCCCCACGAGAATCCCATTCCGAACAGGCCAAGCCCATTCAGCATGGCCTCCACGGCTTTGGCCGGTACAGGTTTCAGCACGACAGAGAACAGGCTCGACGAGCCCTTGAAGTCGCGTTTCCAGATGGCGTGTCCGGGGTCGTCTGGAAGGGCGGGATGCAGGACGCGTAGCACTTCAGGCCGCTTCTGCAGCCAGCGCGCCATCTCGAGCGTCTTCTTCTCCTGCGTGCGCAGCCGAAGCTCCATGGTGCGCAGGCCGCGCAGGCCAAGCCACACATCTTCCGGGCTGGGGCAGGCTCCAAAGGCGATGAAGGTTTCCCGCAGCGCCTTGATGCAGCGTTCGTTGGCCGAGATCATCCCCAGCAGGATGTCCGAATGGCCACCGAGGTATTTCGTACCCGCCTCGATGGCGAGATCAACTCCGCGCTCATGCGGCGGAAACAGCAGCGGCGTTGCCCAGGTGTTGTCCATCAGGACCACTGCACCATGGGCATGGGCGACCTCGGCGATTGCCGGAATGTCCTGCATCTCGAAGGTTTGCGATCCGGGCGCTTCGGTGTGGACCGCAGCGGTGTTGGGTTTCAGCAATTTCTTGATGCCGGCGCCAATCAGCGGATCGTAATAGGTTGTCTCGACACCCATGCGCTTCAGCACAGTGTCGCAGAAGTTGCGGGCGGGACGGTAGACCGAGTCTGGAACCAGGAAATGATCGCCCACCTTCAGGCAGGACATGAAGGCGATGGTGACGGCCGCGAGACCGGAGGGAACCAGCACTGTTCCTGCCGCGCCCGAAAGCTCGGTCCAGGCCCTTTCGAGAGCTTCGGTCGTCGGTGTGCCGTGGGTCCCATAGACGAAACGGGCATGATGACGGTCGTTCAATGCGGCAACTGTGGGCTTGAGAACGGTGGATCCCCGATAGATCGGTGTGTTGACGAAGCCGAACTGCTCGTCGGGATTGCGTCCGCCCAGCATCATCTTGGTGGTCAGATCGAGCCGTGCATGCTGCGCCGGAGTCATTTTCTTCATCGAAGTCAACTTTCTGAGGAAATCTGGCCCTATCAGCGCCAGTCCGCCGGATTGCGTCAAGAGTGGCTGGATCAATGATTGTGATCGTGTCTATGATTGAAACTGAGGGATGCTGGCGACGTTGCCTGCGGTAGGGTGTTGAGATGAAGTCGATTTTTACTGTGATTGCCGGTGCTGGTCTGGCCCTGTCCATGGCCGGTAGCGCGTTGGCACAAACCCGCGCACCGACGCTCGATACCGTGAAGCAGCGTGGCCTGGTGATCTGTGGCGCGAATGTCGGGCTTCCCGGTTTCAGCGTTCCCGACCGGCAAGGCAACTGGAGCGGCATGGACGTCGATTATTGCCGTGCGATTGCAGCCGCGATTTTCAACGATCCGACCAAGGCACGCTTTGTCGCCACGTCATCGGTCAACCGTTTCACGACGCTTCAGGCTGCGGAAGTCGATATTCTCCCGCGCAATGTCACATGGACCTCGTCGCGCGACACATCGCTCGGCTTCAACTTTGCGCCAGTCAATTATTATGACGGACAAGGCTTCATGGTGCGCCGGTCCTCGGCTGCGAAATCCGCGAGGGATCTTTCCGGTGCGACAGTCTGCGTGAATCAGGGCTCGACCAGCGAACTGAACCTGGCGGATTATTTCCGCACCAACAACATGCAGCTGAAAGTGGTGTCATTCCCGTCGGGTGAGGAATCCGTCAAGGCCTACGAAGCCGGCCGCTGCGACAGCTTCACCACAGATGTGTCCGGGCTCTATGCCGAGCGGCTGAAGATGGCCAATGTCAATGATCACAGCATCCTGCCGGAGATCATCTCGAAGGAGCCGCTGGCCCCCGCGGTGCGGCATGGCGATGATCAATGGCTCGATATCGTGAAATGGGTGCATTACGCCATGGTTACGGCGGAAGAGCTTGGGGTCACCAAAGCCAATGTGGATGAGCAGCTGAAATCCACAAACCCCGATGTGCGGCGGCTTCTGGGCACGGAAGGCAAGCATGGCGAGGCGCTCGGGCTCACCAACGACTGGGCCTATCGCATCGTCAAGCACCTCGGCAATTATGGCGAAAGCTTCGACCGCAACATCGGCGCGGGCTCGCCCCTCAAGATCGCGCGTGGCCTGAACGAACTGTGGACGAAGGGTGGTTTGCAGTACGCGCCGCCTATCCGCTGACGCTCTTTGAGCGGGAACCAGCGG
>JANMFA010000385.1:0-9885 GCA_031377545.1 Hyphomicrobiales bacterium
GTCTGCCACTCTCGCCATGTCCCATGACGACCACCCGCCAACCCCGGGCTGCCATTGCGGATGCAAAGCCGGCATTGCCGTTTTCGTCGCCACCGAACCCGGGGGAAACGATCATTGCCGGCCCGCACCCGCCTTGCGGTCCGTAACGTTTGATCGGCGTGATGGCACCATCCGAGCGCGGAAGGCCCTGTGCCATAGCGGGAAGGGCCGAAACGCCCAGCAAGAGCGCAATGGCGCGGAACAGATGATGTCGGGACATGCGGGACATTCCTGTGTTCATTCAACGGATCAACAGTCTGTCCTGGAATGGCTTCCCGTGCGTTGCTGCTCTGTAAAGAATTGTTTCCGGAGTTATCAAACGCCGAATTGTTCCCGCAAGATCCGTTCATCCAGGCTGTGGCCGGGGTCATGCAGGATGATGATGTCGATCGAGCGGTCGAGCTTGATGTCCACCTGCCGCACAGACCGGATCTCGGAATGGTCGGCCACGGCGGAGACCGGACGCTTGTCGGCCTCGAGTACCTCGATGCTGACGCTGGCATGATCAGGCAGCAACGCACCGTGCCAGCGGCGTGGCCGGAAGGGCGAGATTGGCGTGAGGGCCAGCAACGGGCTGTTCAGCGGCAGAATCGGGCCATTCACCGAAAGGTTGTAGGCGGTCGATCCGGCAGGTGTGGCAAGCAGCAGGCCGTCGGCAATCAGTTCCTCCAGCCGCGGCTTTCCATCGACCAGGATACGGAGCTTTGCCGCCTGATAGGACTGGCGCAGCAGATGGACCTCGTTGATCGCCCGCGCAGTCTTGCTGCGACCCTTGAGGTCTGTCGCGTGCATCAAGAGCGGATGCACAGTGCTGCGCTGTGCTGCTGCCAGACGCTTCGAGAGGCCGGTGGCGCGGTAGTCGTTCATCAGGAAGCCGACCGAGCCGCGGTTCATGCCGTAGATCGGCTTTCCGCTGCCCATCAGCTGATGCATGGTCTGCAGCATCAGGCCATCGCCACCCAGTGCGACCACAACATCGGCATCGCCCAGCGGCACATCGCCATAGCGGCTTGCCAGCTGTGCAGCGGCTTCATCCGCATCGGGCGAGCCGCTGGAGACGACGGCGATCTTGATGCTTGTGGATTTGGCGGAAGGCATTCTGACCCAATGACAGCAACGAAAGGCGCCCATGGGCGATGCAACGCTTATAGGCGGTCACGGCAGGTTTGACACCCAAAACGTAAAAGGGTGCCGGAGTTTCCTCCCGCACCCTTTCGAAGTGGTTTCCGCTCCTTCGTCTGAAGGAGACGGGTCTGAAGGAGACAGGTCAATCAGACTGCTGGGCTCCAGGCGACCGGCAGCATGCGATAGCCTGCGCCATCCTTGACGATGGTGCCGGTTGCAGGGAATGGCGCGTGGTAGAACGCCACCTGCAGCTTGTCGGCGATCGCCATGTCGAGCAGCTTGCGACGGGTGGCTTCCGAAGCTGCGCCGTCCATGTCGAAAATCGCCTGCCAGTTCGGATTGGTGACGAACAGGGCGGGGGTGTTGGTCGTGTCAGAAAGCGCGAGCAGTTTGCCGCCGACGACAAAGGCGGTGTGACCGGGCGTGTGGCCATACGCGGCGATGGCATTCACGCCGCTCACGACCTCGGTGCCGGCCTTGTACTGCTTGACCTGCGCCTTCATCGGATCGAACACGCGCCGCACGTTGGCAAATGCCGGCTTCATTCCTTCGGGTGCTGCGGCAGCACGCGCATCATCCATCCAGAAGGCCCACTCCACATCCGGCACCATGACTTCGGCGTTGGCGAAAACGCCCGTGCCTTCCTTCAGGCGCAAACCGTTAATGTGGTCACCATGGAAGTGGCTGATCACAACGGTGTCCACCTGCTCAGGCGTGAAGCCGGCAGCGCGGAAATTGGTCATCCAGGTGCCCGACGTCGGCGCGCCCGAATTGCCATTGCCGGTATCGAGCAGCGTGAGCTTCTTGCCGTCGTTGATCACCAGCGTCGTGAACGGGATGGTGACGGTGTCGGTGGCCAGCGATTGATCGGCCAAAACCTTCTGGACGGTCGGCAATTCCGCATTGCGGATGAAGCCTTCGAGCGGGCGGCGCGCCAGACCGTCGTTGATCGCGGTCACCTGCAGGTCGCCGATCTTGTAGCGGTAGAAGCCGGGAGCCTGCGTTGTCGCCAGTGGCGCGGCGGCGCGGGCAGCTTCTGGAAAGCCCGTTGCACCAGCTGCTGACATTGCGGCTGCTCCTGCGATGACGGTGCGGCGATCGATATTCATGGTCGTCCTCCTCGGATCAAGGCCCATCAAATAGATCGACTGATGTCCCGGGGGAAGGCCCTCCCGGGCTTCACGAAGCAATTTTCCGTGAGAGCGTTGATTTCCGGTTTTGGTTTCGTGGAGGTCGATAGCGCCATTGCCAATGGTGCCGGTGGTTGTTGCTGCTTTGTGGCCGGTTTTCCGCATTAGTGCTCGGCGTCGTTGGGTGAATTTTAACCAAGATGATTCATCATTACTGAGTATCAGTGCAAGATTCTGCCGCTTCCGGGATTAAGCGGGATCGTGCGGGCAAGGGCGAATTTCATATGACAATAATGAAGGCAATCCGGCTGAATCTCAGCCAGCGGATATTTCTCCTCGCACTTGCGCCAATTGTCGGCCTCCTGATCGTGGTTTTTGTCGAGAATCTGACATCTGCGCGCTTCGCGGAAGCCGATGCCCTGGAGGACCATGAAAGCAAAGCCGTTTCACTGCTCAGCGAATTGCAGGCCAACTACTCCACGATGCGCCTTCATGCGGATGAATTCAGAAACACCAAATCCAAGCGATCGGAAAGCGACTTCCGGATTGTCCGTGACGAAGCCCTTGCCAAGCACGACGAAGTGGGCAAGGCGCTTCTTGGCAACTCCGAGCCGGCGTTCAAGAAGCTGACGGATCACGCGGTCGAGTTTGGGCGAGGGTTCGAGAATTACGTCAACACGGTCAATCGCGTCGGTCGTGTGGAAAGCGAAGGCCTCATCGGCGCGGTAAATTTTGCGAATGTCAACCTGCGGGGAACTGTCACGTCGTCCGTGATGGAACTGGGGGGGTGGGCTACCAAAGTGATTGATGTTGTCAACAACATCACCGTTGCCGAAAGGGACTACCGGATCGGCCTGAGCAATTTGCAGGTCGAGCGCCACTCCAAGCTGCTGGAGAGCCTCGAAACGATGGTGCGTCTGGCGGATCTGAAGGGCGATGTGCACAAAAACATGAACTTGGCCGTGGAGGAGTATCGTCGGCATTTCCTCGACTGGGTCGATACCACGCAATTCGCGCTGGTCCAGTTCAACCGGCTGAATGCCGAATCTCTTGTGCTTTCCAAGGTTTCTGCGGAATTGCGCGAGCAGATGGGCAAACGTGCGATCGAGGCGGGCATTTACCGGAGCCGGATTCAGACGCAGCGGCAATGGTGGGTGTTTTCGACGCTGGCTGGCGTGATCGCTTTCTCCGTGCTCATGGCGGCAACGCTGGGACGGCAGCTCGGCAAGCAGATCAAGCAGGTCGCAGCCGCCATGCGCAACCTTGCAGATGGAAAAACGCACGCCGATTTCGCCATGGACAGCCGGATCACTGAAGTGCGCGACATGGCACAGGCGCTGGCGGTTTTCCGCAACAACGCCTCCGAGCGACATGCCTTGACCGAGAAGCAGACGCTCCATGCCGAAGCGGAAGCGCAGAGGGTCAGTGCCATCGAGGGAATCATCGGGCGCTTTGAAACCGCTGTTCAATCCTCGCTTCAGGAACTGAATGTTGCGTCGGGCCAGATGCATGCGGTGTCAACGGCGCTGGACAGCACAGCGACCGATGCCGAGGCGCAGGCCATTTCCGCTGCGGGAGAGACCGACCGTGCTGCCAACGAGATCGAGCTTGCCTCTGTGGCATCCCAGCAGCTGTCGAGTTCGGTGCAGGAGGTGGCGGATCAGGCACTGCGTTCCGACCAGGCCGCATCGAGAGCCCTGGCGGAAGCGGGGCGGGCGCAAAATGCCATGGGTGAACTGATGGTGCAGGCCGAGAGGGTTGGCGAAATCGTCGGCCTGATCGATACGATTGCATCCCAGACCAATCTTCTCGCGCTCAACGCGACGATCGAGGCGGCGCGCGCGGGTGAAGCGGGCAGGGGCTTTGCCGTCGTGGCAAGCGAGGTGAAGGGCCTTGCAGCGCAAACCGCCAATGCGACCGCCGAGATCGCCAGCCAGATCGCAGGCATGCGCCACGCCTCGACTGGGGCCAGCAGCGCGATGGAAGCGGTCAACGCGACGATTGCAGAGGTTTCACGGATTGCAAGCTCAGTTGCTGCCGCCGTGGAAGAACAGTCAGCGTCCCTGGGTGCGATGTCCAACAACGTCATGGCGGCGTCGGAGGGCGCCTCGCGCGGCGCCATGGGCATCCGTCACGTCGAGGAAGCAGTATCCTCGACCACGCAGAACGCCCAGAAAGTGGCGGAAACCTCTGCGGTTGTCCTGCGTGAAACCGAAGCACTGCAGGAGCAGGTCCGCTGGTTCCTCAAGGAAGTCCGCGCGGCTTGACGCACGGGCGACGCGGCAGAAATCTCACTTTACGGACTTGTTTTCCATGTCCTGTCCTGAGAATGAATACACTCAAGAAAGTTGTATATTTCCAGCGCTTTACCCCTAGAGTCTTTGTAAGTAACTATTTTTTAAGAATTCCGAAAATCGTCTTGTCAGCCCATTCTTAAAATGGCATCCCGAAAACCTTGGTTTTCTGGGAATCCGGCTACCCTTTCGCCACATTGGCGCTTTCGGCCGTATCGGGGTGGTTGGAATGGGAATTTTTTGTCGCGCTTTCCGGTATGCTGCCGAAACTCGGCCCTTCATGCTCATTCTGGCGCTCTGGTGCAGTGCGTTCTTCCTGCCGGGCGCCGCCGAGGCGCAGGTTCGACTTACTCCCGCCGCCACCTGTTCGCAGAACGGAAACGTCTTTCCATCGGTTGTAACCTGCGAGGTTACGTTCACCCGCGTGAGTGACGGGCAGATTGAAAAAGACATCAACGTTATTTTCAAGGTCGATGTTACACCGGAGGCCAATATATTCGGGGTGAGGATTAACCCTACCGGAGGCGGCTTCAACGCTACTACTGGAGTGCGGACACTCATTTTCGCTGGAAACTCGTTTGATACAGCATTGCCTCCTGGAACATGGGGGTTAAGTTTCATCATTAGTGACTTTAACAGTCGTCATGTAGAAGTGACAACTTACGGAATTCGAAATCTGATTACCATCAGCAAGTTTTCGCCTGTAATGACAATAACGAATAATTTTCCAGTCATTAGATTCGGGGATGCTACAAAGACCTTTTTCCCAACGATTTCTGGTGGATATAGATCTCCGTCCGTTCCTAATGCAGTTTACTGGACTGTTAGTTATATTAATTCGAATGGAGAGCGTCATTTTTCAGAGGTATATGCCTTCCAGAACGCGAAGAGCTGGTATTTTCCGGAAGGCCTTACTGCGGGAACATGGACGGTCGAGGTTACCTACCATGGTGACCCACTCAACAATCCCGTAACGGCGACCACAACTGTTATTGTTGAAAAATACAACAGCGTACTGAGTCTGCGCTCGGACCGGCAGGGCCCTGGAAATACGTACAGGGTTGGCGAAACGGTGAGGCTGACAGCACAACTTGCTAATGGTCCCGGGACACCAACGGCACTTCCGCCACCGCAAGGCTTGGTCACGGTAAAACAGGGCTCAAGTGTCGTGGGCTCTGGGCACACCGATTCAAACGGCCTCTACGTTGTTATTACGGAGCCTCTTACCTTTGAACGCCTGGGATTGGTCAGACCAGCGATTGGCCAAAATGTTATCGTTAATTTGCAAGCGGACTATGCCGGCAGCGATCAGTACGATCCATCGAGTGCGACTGGCGGCTTCCGCCTTATCGCGGACGCTGGCGTTGCCACCCCGCATATCGCGCCAAGCGTTACGACAATAGCGGCTGGCGGCTCATTTACAATTTTCGCTCAACTAACCAGCAG
Organism: Hyphomicrobiales bacterium; assembly: GCA_031377545.1. GTDB lineage: Bacteria > Pseudomonadota > Alphaproteobacteria > Rhizobiales > Beijerinckiaceae > JADCCX01. The sequence continues at coordinate 6,035 of JANMFA010000385.1, forward strand.
CTTTCAAACGTTTACTCCGAGCGGAACCGTGACATTCGAGGACATGACAAGTGGCAGTCCAGTCGCAATCGGGAGTGCCATACGCATCAACAGCACCGGTGGGGCAACCGGACCGGTGACAGCACCGGCACTTGGCGGAATCGCGCGTTACCGCTACAGCTATTCGGGAGATCAGGATCATCCAGCCGTGGTCAGCCCTGAAGTTCAGGTCACGATCCTCGCGCCTGCCGCGACGACCACACTGGCGGTTTCCAATCCTGCACCGGCCTTTGGTGCTGCGGTCACACTCACCGCCACCGTGACGGGCAGCGCACCTTCGGGCACCGTGACATTCAAGGATGGCGCGACGACGCTTGGCACCGCGACGCTTTCCGGCCCAGCAGCGGCCCGATCAGGCGGGCCTGGCACACGGTCGGCAGCCCCTGCCGGTACGAGCAATACGGCTGCACTCACCGTGTCAGCGCTGTCGGGCGGCGCGCATTCGATCACGGCGGTCTATGCCGGTGATGCCAACAATGGCGGCAGCACTTCGCCTGCGGTGACCGTGACTGTGGCCAGGGCCACGACGACGACGGCGCTGCAGAGTTCAAGCCCGGGTGGCACGTTTGGAACCAGCATCACCTTCACCGCAACAGTGACCGGATCGACGCCGACCGGATCCGTGACATTCAAGGATGGAGCCACGACCCTTGGAACGGGGACCATCGCAAGTGGTGTCGCAAGCCTTTCCACCACCGCTCTTGTGGTCGGCGCGCGCTCCATCACGGCGGTCTATGCGGGTGACGTGAACAACGCGACCAGCACATCCACCGCGACAACAGTGACCATGACGCAATCCACGGGTGTGATTGCACTGCAGGCGTCATCGGCATCGCCAGCGTTTGGCAGCAGCGTCACGTTCACGGCGACGATGACACCCTTAGCCGCAACAGGCAGCGTGACGTTCAAGGACGGCGCGACGACCCTTGGCAGCGGGACATTGTCAGGCGGTGTCGCCACGTTCAGCACCTCGGCGCTGACGGCAGGCCCGCATTCGATCACGGCAGTCTTTGCGGGTGATGTGAATCTGACGACGGCGACATCCTCTGCCGTTTCCGTGACAGTCGGCAAGGCGACGGCCAACGTCGCGCTCGCAACATCAGCAGCAAGCGTCGCTGCCGGTGCCAATGTCACGTTGACGGCGACGATCTCGCCCGCAGCGGCAACAGGCATCGTCACCTTCAAGAACGGCAATGCAAATCTGGGCACCGGCACCATTGCCGCCGGCGTCGCAACCTTCTCGACGACGGCACTCGCTGTCGGCAACCATTCCATCACCGCAGTCTATGCCGGCGATGCGAACCACAATACCGGTACGTCGGCTGCTCTGTCGCAGGTGGTCGGTGCAGCCACCAGCAGTGTTGCCCTGACCGCGAGTTCGAATGCTCCAGCCTATGGTGCCAGCGTGACGTTCACGGCCACCGTAACTGGCGCCAGCGTCACGGGAACCGTCACATTCACGGACACGACAACGAGCCAGACGCTTGGAACAGGCGCAGTTTCCGGCGGAGTCGCGACATTCAGCACCTCGACACTTGCCTCTGGTGCCCATGCGGTGGTTGCCGCCTATGGTGGCGATGCGAACAACATCGCCAGCACATCGCCTGCGGTGACTGTGACAGTCGCCCCGTCGACCAGCAGCGTCGCCCTGACCTCCACCTCCGCCTCGCCGGGCCTTGGCGCGTCTGTGATCTTCACAGCAACAGTAACGGGCGTTACGCCGACGGGAACGGTGACGTTCAAGGATGGCGCAACAACCATCGGCACGGGCAATGTTACGGGCGGTGTGGCCACCTTCACCACCACTGCGCTGGCGCTTGGACCCCATTCGATCACAGCGGTTTATTCCGGCGATGTGAAGAACGTCGGCTCAACGTCTGCGGTCCTCAACATCACCGTGCTGCAGAATACCGGAGCCGTCGCCCTCACGTCGTCTGACAATGGCCCTGCCATTGGCACGAACATCACCTTGACAGCGACGTTGACCGCCAGCGGAACGCCGCCCACGGGAACCGTCACGTTCAAGGACGGCGCGACCGTGCTCGGCACCACCGCGGTCGCCGCCGGGAAGGCGACCTTTGCGACCGCGACGCTCACGCTTGGCGCGCATGCGCTGACGGCCGCCTACAGCGGCGACGGTAACTACGTTGCCGTGACCTCTGCCGCGCTGACCGTGACCGTCAAACCACCGACGCCCGTCGTCTCGGCGACGCCGATCAGCGTGAACTACGGAAACGGCGGACCGATCGATCTTTCCCAGATCGTCAGCGGCGGTGCCACATGCGTCGAGATCGTGACACCGCCCACCAACGGCAACGCCACGGTGACCTGCAATGGACAGGCCGCTGCGGCACTGGCGGCCCGCGCCTCCGCAGCGTCGGTGCGCGCAGCAGCCCCGGCCGGGTCGATTGTCGTGAACTATCGTCCGCGCCCTGGATATTCCGGACCCGACAACTTCGCCATTGTCGCGACCGGCCCCGGCGGACGCTCCAATGCTGCAAACATTGCGCTGGTCGTCGCGGCGCGCCCGAGCCCTCTGGCGAATGCGGATCTGGCTGGCCTGGTGAACGCTCAGGTTTCGACCATGCGACGCCTGGGCCAATCCCAGATGACGAATGTCTCAGGCCGCCTCGAACAGCTACACGATGAAGATCTGCCCGAAGTGTCGATGGGCATCGGCTTTACGGCACCAGAGCCAATCACCGAACAAGAGCGCTTCAGGCTGGCCATTGATCCCAAATTGCAGTCGACGCGGGCATTCAATGACTCGATGACAAGGCTCAACAAGGATCTCGACAAGACATTTGGCGCGTCGAACGCGCAGGCGAGATCCGGACGTCGGGGTCCGACGGATTGGTCTGTCTGGTCATCGGGAACGATCAGCCTGGGCAAAGAGAACAATCAGGGCGGCACTACCAGCCGCTTCACCTCGGAAGGCGTTACTGTCGGCATCGACAAGCGCATGGCGGAAGGATTGCGGGTTGGTTTTGCTATCGGGTTTGGTGCCGATCGAACACGGATTGGCACAACCGGCACGACCAACAGCGGCTACAATGTCAGCGGCACGGCCTATGCCAGTTATCGCGTGATGCCCCAGACATTCGTCGATGCGATGCTGGGCTTCGGCCAGGCGCAGCTTTCGTCGCGCCGCTTTGATCCGACCAGTACGGCTTTCCTGACAGGAAGGCGCAGCGGGCAGGAAGTCCATGGCGCCATTTCGCTGACCTATGAAGCCAAATGGGGCAAGCTCAAGGTCGCGCCTTATGGCCGACTCGAAGTGCTCCATCTGAACCTTGGTTCGTTCAATGAGGAAGGCCTCTCCACGGCGACCATGCGTTTCGGGTCCCTGAGTTCGACATCGTATTCGGGTGTTGTCGGGGTGCGTACGTCGTACCCCTTCACAATGAGTTGGGGCACGCTGACGATGTTGGGGCGGATGGAGTATCGGCAAACGTCAGAGGGCGGCTATCGCCAGTCACTGGATTACGCTGACTCGCCTGGCAGCATGGCCTTCTCGCTGGTCAACAAGACCTCGGGAAGTGGCCAGATCATGTTTGGCCTTGGGACCAAGTTCCAGTTCGATGACGCCGGAGCTCTGGATTTCGAGTATCAGTTCAGCACCAGCACGACCAACACCAACAACGCTTCCCACTCGTTGCGCGGGCGTTACAATTACAACTTCTGACGGGCACGGACACACGCGACCATCGCATTGGCATTGGTCGTGTTTGAGCCAAAAGACGTGGAAGGTTGGATGGTGCCGGTTGAGGGGATTGAACCCCCGACCTTCGGTTTACAAAACCGCTGCTCTA
>JANMFA010000398.1:0-3280 GCA_031377545.1 Hyphomicrobiales bacterium
GCCATTGCCCATGCCGTGGCGATGGCGGGCGTTGCCAGCCTCGGCCTCTCAGACATCAACACGACACGCCGTGATGATCTCGTGCAGCGTCTCATCACGGCAGGTTTCCCGGCTCATGCCGCCGACCATGATGCCTCGCCCCATGACATCGTGTTGAACGCCACGCCGCTTGGCATGCGCGACGGTGACCCCTTGCCGATCCGCCCCGGCTCACTGCGCGCGGGACAGTTCGTTGGCGACGTCGTGACCAAGCCCGAGGTGCCGCCACTGATCGCCGCAGCCCAGGCACTGGGACTTTCCACAAGCAACGGTGTGGCAATGTTCGGCAGGGTGCGGGATCTGCTTGTTGACTTCCTGCTGGAACCCGACAGGAACGCCAAAGCGGCATGATCCGTCCGTTTTCGCTGGCCTATCTGACCGCCGCACCCCTTTCGCCACCAGAGGCCGTGACGCTGGCGGCGAAGCTTGGCTATCAGCATGTCGGACTGCGCATCGTGCCAGCGGCCCCCGGCGGAGACTTCGCACCGTTGCTGGAGGACAGAGCGCTGCTCAGGGACACGCTGCAGCGCATCGCAGCCAACGGTGTGAAGGTCTTTGATGTCGAGATCATCCGCATCGGTCGGGACTTCCGAGCGGAAACGACCGGACAGTTCCTGGACATCTGCGCCGCTCTGGGCGCAAAGGCCATTCTCGTGGCGGGAGATGACACCGATGAAGCCAGGCTGACGGCATCCTACGCCGCGTTCTGCGATGCCGCCGCACCCTATGGCCTGACTGCAGATCTCGAATTCATGCCCTGGACAGCGGTGCCTGACTGCAAGACAGCACGCCGCATCGTGGACGCCGTCGCCCGGCCCAACGCCCGGATCCTCGTCGATGCGCTGCATGCCGCGCGCTCGACGACCAGCCTTGCGGAACTGGCGGCCCTGCCGCCCGCGATGCTGAGCTACGCCCAGATCTGCGATGCGCCCGCTGATGTGCCTGAAACGGTCGAAGGACTGATCCATACAGCGCGCTGCGCACGCCTGCTGCCGGGCACCGGAGGCATTGCTCTTCGCGCGATGTTCAACGCGCTTCCAGCGGGTCTTCCGGTCAGTGTCGAGATTCCCAACGATGTGCTCAAGCCACGGATGGGCATCGAGGAATGGTCACGCCAGGCGCTCGCACGATCCCGCGCAATCCTCATGCCTTCGTGACCCGGGCGGCCGCGACCTTGAATTCCGGGATCTTGCCATCGGGATCGAGCGCCGGATTGGTCAGCAGATTGGCTGCCGCCTCGACATAGGCGAAGGGAATGAACACCATGTCATGCTGGCAGGCTTCATCCGCCCGGGCCATCAGCGTGATGGCACCGCGCCGAGTCTCGACCCTGACGGCCTCGCCCGCAGCGACACCCAGCCTGCGAAGGGCAAGCGGATGCAGGCTCGCCGTCGCCTGCGGTTCAAGCGCGCCCAGCACGGCGGACCGTCGCGTCATTGCGCCGGTGTGCCAGTGCTCAAGCTGCCGCCCTGTCGTCAGCGTAAACGGATAGTCGGCATCGGCCTGTTCCGCCGAAGCGCGGTAGGAGGCAGGCATCAGAACCGCGCGCCCGGAAGGCGTCGGAAACTGATCGCCAAAGACGATCGCATGACCCGGCACATCAGGACCGTCGACCGGATATGTCACGCTGCCATGCTGTTCCAGCCTGTCCCAGGTGATGTTCGCGAGCGAGGGCATCGCGGATTGCATTTCTGCGAAGATCTCGCGGGGATGCTGATAGCTCCAGCCGAGGCCAAGGCGCTTTGCAAGCTGGACGGTGATCCACCAGTCCTCGCGCGCCTGTCCCGGCGGCTCGACTGCCTTGCGACCCATCTGGATCTGGCGATTGGTGTTGGTGACCGTTCCCGTCTTTTCCGGCCATGCCGTCGCTGGCAGAACCACGTCGGCCAGCATGGCGGTCTCGGTCAGGAAAATGTCCTGCACCACGAGATGATCAAGCCCCGCCAGCGCTGTCCGGGCATGAGTCGCATCGGGATCGGACATGGCGGGGTTCTCGCCCATGACGTACATGGATCGAATGTCACCGCGTCCGATGGCGTCGATGATCTCGACCACGGTGAGACCGGGTTCGGGATCAAGCGGTGTGCCCCACAGCGCCTCGAAGCGCAGCCGGTTTTCCTCCACGCCAACGCGGGCGTAGTCGGGAAAGACCATCGGGATCAGCCCTGCGTCGGAGGCACCCTGCACATTGTTCTGTCCCCGCAGGGGATGCAGCCCCGTTCCCGCTCGACCGACATTGCCGGTCAGCATCGCGAGCGAGATGAGGCAGCGCGCGTTGTCCGTGCCATGCGTATGCTGGCTCACGCCCATGCCCCAAAAAATCATGCCGCTCCTGGCTTGCCCGAAGGCCCGTGCGGCCGCACGGATAGCCTCTGGGGCAAGGCCGCAAACCGGGGCCATGGCCTCCGGTGATAGATCGGCCAGATGCGCCTTCAGGCCCTCGAAACCCTCGGTCCGCGCGCTGAGAAAGCTGGCATCGACAAGGTTTTCCGTCACGATGACGTGCATCATGGCGTTGAGCAGCGCGACATCTGTTCCGGGCCGGAACTGCAGCATGTGGCTGGCGAAGCGCTTCATTGCCGTGCCACGCGGGTCCATGACGATGATGGTCGCTCCACGTTTGGCAGCTTGCTTGAAGTACGTCGCTGCAACGGGATGATTCTCCGTCGGATTGGCACCGATGATGAGAATGACGTCGGCGTTCAGGGCATCGTTGAAGGGTGCCGTGACCGACCCCGAGCCGATGCCCTCCATCAGCGCCGCCACGGACGAGGCATGGCACAGCCGGGTGCAATGATCGACGTTGTTATGGTGAAACGCCGTGCGGATGAGTTTCTGGAAGAGATAGGCCTCCTCGTTGGAGCATTTCGCCGAACCGAAGCCCGCGACTGCCCGGCCGCCATGGGCGTCGGCAATCCGCCGCATGCGACCGGCCGACCGCTCCAGAGCCTCGTCCCATGTCGCCTCACGAAAATGCGTCAGCGGATTGCGCGGGTCGACATTCAAACCCTTTGGTGCATCGTCACGACGGATCAGAGGAACAGTGAGGCGTTGGGGGCTTGCCACATAGTCAAAGCCGAAGCGTCCCTTGACGCACAATCGGCTTTCGTTGGCTGGTCCTTCCACACCCTCGACATAGGCGATTGCGCCGTCGCGCACCTTGAATGAAACTTGGCAGCCGACGCCGCAGAATGGGCAAACCGACTCAACACTTTTCTGCGCACCCCGCGCTCCGGTCTGG
>JANMFA010000409.1:0-16055 GCA_031377545.1 Hyphomicrobiales bacterium
CGGAAAGACTGAACCGGAAAGACTGAACCGGAAAGACTGAACCGGAAAGACTGAACCGGAAAGACTGAACCGGAAAGACTGAACCGGAAAGTCTGAACCGGAAAGACCTGCACGCGAGACGAATTGAACCCGAACGCAACGTAGGCTATGCGTCGGCGGCCCGATGATCAATCCAGGGGAATGCGGTCAGAATGTCCAGTGCCCTCAACTACTTCCTGCTTGAGCCAATCCGCCACAGGCACCTGGGGTTGATGAAGTTTCGTGTGGCTCAGGTCCTGCACGAGCGCACGAACGGGCGTTTCGATGAATGGTACGTCAAGCGCTCGCGTCAGAAACGGCCGCCGGGCAACCTCGGAACACCGGAGTTCCTGACGAGCGGGCAAATCGCCGACACCGGCAGCGAGCTCAAGCGGGACGGGTGCTCGATCCTGCCCCGCAGGCTCGACGACAAGGATATCGCAGAAATTACCGCCTTCGCGTTTTCAACGCCGGCCTGGGGAACCCATCCCGATCAGCGCATCATGCTGGACCCTGAGTCCCTGCCCCGCAACACGGCAAGGCACACCTGGGACATGGATGCCGTGATTCGCATCCCCGCGGTTCAGCGGCTCATTCTGGATCCCGCATTGCACCAGATTGCGCAGGATTATGTGGGGGCGGAACCGGTCCTTGCCAATGTCACCCTTTCCATCGACGCGCCGGCCGACAAGAAATTCGATGCCCACATGTACCATTACGACAACGATGGTCCGCGTTTCCTCAAGTACTTTTTCTACATCACGGATGTGGAACCCGATACCGGTGCGCATTGCTTCATCAAGGGTTCGCATGGGCATGTGAAGCCTGAGCCATTCCGGATATCGAAGCTGCACGAGGACGGAAAAGAACTCCTCGATTTCTATGGCAAGGACAAGGAAATCGTCTTTGCAGCGCCCAAGGGAACGATCATCGCCGAGGATACCGCAGGTTTCCATAGGGGCAGCACGGTGCAGCGGAAATACCGTATCCTGATGACCATGCAATATGCGCTGCTCGATATCCCGACGCAGGACGAGCTTGATGGGCGCATAAAGCCGGTCGTCCTGAAGGGAATTCCCGACTCGATCCGCCGCATCGTGTCGAAGTTCTTCATTCCGGGGTGAAGAGAGTACGACGGGGTCTTTTGCCAACAGGCCGCCGCGTCTGTCAACGGCTCGGAGAGAACTCGGATTTTTCCCGCACCGACAATAGCGTTCATCCACGCCGAAAGAATAGAGTACAGGGCCTTTGCTGGGTGCGCGTTCCTGTTCCGCTGTTGCCGTGGAACTTGACGCGTGCCCAATATGAAAAAGCAGTTCCTGCAGAAACCCGTCCAACGGCATACTGCGGAGCACCTGTGATACCCCGCATCTGCAAAACTCCTTCGCCGTTTTCGTCAACTTTTCCGGTCAAGCTGCCACCACTAATGTCGGTACCTTTGAATTCGCCGCTAAACCAGCCGGACTTAATAGTTGCCGCAAATTTCCACTCATAAGCTGCCGCACCATCGCTTGCTTTGGGGCAGGCGATTGTTACGTCCCAGTTGCCATCGAAGGCGTGAGCTACATTCTGCGGCATAGGCGCAACAGGAGTCGGGAGTGCCAACCCTGCAGAAGCAGGCGAGGGTTGCACGACTGACACCGCTTCAACCGAATACGGCTTCTGCAGGCGCAATGGCAAAACCACAGTGTCTGCTGCCGCATAAAGCAGACAATCCGCCGGACGGTTCCTGTTGAATTGCTCCGCGTTGCACTCGCGCAAGGCCGCCTCTTCCGCCTTGAATTGGGAGGAGGCTGCGGTTGCAATAAAGATGCGCGTCTCGGGATGGATCGCGGCGGCCTTGAAGCCCGTGGTCTGGCGATAGTTCTGCACATCCCGACGGGAGCGAACAACCCAGGATATCGATGGAATCTGATCCGGCTCATACAGGCCATCATACGCAACGCGCGGCATCGCGTGCGTCGGCAATGTACCGTCAGTCAGCAGAGGTTTGAGCGTTTCGTTCACGGCGACCGTCGCACAGGGCCGGTTGAAACGCATCTGGCACCCTTCAAGGCCCATCTCTTCCGAGGCCTGCTCGCTGGCATTTCCCCAGATGTACCAAGCCTGGTTGGGAGGAGCCATGGCAAACGTCTTGTGAATGGTGCCGTTCTTGTAGCGCTGGATCCTGTCGCCCAGATCGGTCGCTGCGGGATAAACCTGAGCGAGGCGCTGTCTCAGGGCTGTCTCGAAATCGACAGCGGGGGCGACCACTGGCGGTGCCACGACAGCGGCAGGTGAGGGTGGTGGCGGAGCAAGCACAACCGACGCCGTTTCCACTGAATAGGGTTTCAACAGGCGCAATGGCAAAACCACAGTGTCTGCCGCCGCATAGAGCAGGCAGTCCGCAGGGCGGCCATTTTTGTGTTGCTCAGCGTTGCATTCTTGGAGCGCTGCTTCTTCAACCGCGAACTGGGAAGACGCTCCGGTCGCGATGAAGATGCGCGTGTCGGGATGGATGGCGGCGGCTTTGAAACCCGTGGTCTGGCGATAGTTCTGGACGTCCCTGCGCGAACGGACAACCCGCGAGAGCGAGGGTATCTGCCCCGGCTCGTACAACCCGTCATAGGCAACACGTGGCATCGCGCGAGTGGGAAGTTTGCCATCCGGCAGCAACGGCTTCAGGGTTTCATTCACGGCAACAGCGGCACAAGGTCTGTTGAAGCGCAGCTGGCAGGCCTCCAGAGCAAATTCTTCCGCAGCCTCCTCGCTGGCATGTCCCCAGGCAGCAACGCTCTGGTTGGGCGGCGCTGTGGCATAGGTCTTGTGAGTGTTAGCATTCACGTAGCGCCGAACGAGGTCAGCCTCATTGGTGGCGGTCGGATAGACCTGCGCGAGGCGCTCTCTCAGGGCTGTCTCGAAATCGACGACCGGAGCGACGGCAGGCGTCGGCACGACAACCGCTGCAGGTGACAGAGCAGGCGCTGGAGCAGCAGGAGCCGGAGCCGGAGCCACAGGAGCAGGCGTTGCAGGAACTGGGGCTGATGCTACGGGTGCGACCGCTATCGGTGCAGGTGCGGCGACCGGTCTCGATGCAGACTCAACGGCCTGTGTCACGGGAGGGACCGTCGCCTGCGGCACGCTTGCAACCGTTCCCGGCAGCTTGGCCGGAGCGGTGAGCAGAGGAAGGCCGAAAGTCAGAGCCGCCCAGCCCGCCACCGCCAGGCCGCCTCCCGCCAGAAGTCCGACCAGCAGCGGGCTCTTGCCTGCAGCCGACACTTCGTGAGGCTGGCCAGAAGGCAAGGGAGCAGGCGCAACCGGCGTTGTGACCGTGGCAGCGGGGGCCACTGGCACTTCATCAACTGCGCGCAGGGCGATGACCCGCGCCGCAATCTCCTTCAGCACGACTTCCCGGTTGCGAAACAGGTCGCGCCACTGGACACGGTTGAGATGGTAGCCGAGGCCCGGATTGGGCTCGATATCCTCGACGCGAATCGCGAACAGCGTTTTGCGCTGGCGCGCGGCCTCGTCGATTTCCTTCTCGATTTCCTCGCTGGCGTTGGCGCCCGCCGTCAGCAGGATCAGGAAGTTTCCGGCATTGCGGATGGCCGTCACGATCTCGGCGGCCCACGACCGTGTGCCTGTCGGAATGTCACGCGGCGCAATCCAGCAGGTGACACCCAACGCTTCCAGATCGTTCACCAGATCCTCTGCGACGACCTGGGCGTCCCGTGTGGCATAGCTGACGAAAAGATCGATCCTGCGGGATGGATTGGCCATGTTCATCTCGATCAAACGGAAATGACAGAAATCAGCACCGGAATGCTAAGCGTTTAAGCCAGTCCGGATCAAGCGAATCATTTGGGAGCGCTGCACTTGCCAACCCGTCGGTTGCCACACAACATTGCGGATCCGGATCAAGAAAAGTGCTGGCAAGTCAGAACAACGGCGTCAATGATGGCGGCATGGAGACGCAATGGACGTGGCGGATCGCCGACGATGAACTGACGCTCGTGCGAGCGATTGCGGACAGTCTTGGACTGCATCAGGACGCGTCGCGGACGACCGGGCAGGCCTTCGTCGCGCGTCTTCATGCCGATGACCGGTTGCAGCATCGCGCCGCCATGCGCGCCGAGATCCAGGGCAAGCGCGCCCTGGCGTGCGCGTCCCGCATCCAATTGGCGGATGGACATTACCAATGGATCGTCGTGACGGGCGAGAGCATCCGCAACGCTGCGGGGCAGGTGCTGTCTGTTCAAGGTCACTTTCGGTTTCTGGCGGAACAGGACAGACCCGCCGCAGTCGGCGCAGGTTTCGCCCAGCAGCCGATCAGGCTCGCCGATGTCTGGAGCGCCGGCGTTGCGGCACTGGAAGAGCGCGAGGCAGAACATATCCTGCGGGTGTCGGCGGAAGAGAATGCATTCTCGCAGCGCGAGTTCCTGTCCATGGTCAGCCACGAGATCCGCAATCCGCTGACGGTGATTTTCGCGAACATCAGCCTTTTGCGCGCGCGTGCTGAACGCGACCGTGACACGGATCTTTTGCATCGCCTTTCAGCGCTCGAAAAATCCGGCCGCCATCTGCGGGATCTCGTCACGGATGTGCTTGATCTGGCAAAAGCCGAGGCAGGCCATCTGCGGGCGGAACTGTCGTGGTTCGACATCGATCCGCTTCTTCACGAGGTCGAGGAGATGAGCAATGCGCTCACTGCTGAAAGCGGCGTGATGTTTCTGCTCGACTCACCACTCGATCCGGGGCGCATGTTTGGCGACCGGCTGAAGCTGAAGCAGATCCTGCTCAACCTCGTGGGCAATGCGGCGAAGTTCACAAGGCAGGGACGCATCACACTCAGCTTGACCGACGAGCGAGGCAGCCTGATCTTCGCCGTTCAGGATACGGGACCCGGCATCCCGCCGGATCGGCTGGATGACCTGTTCAAGGCGTTCTCGCAGATCAACGGTTCCCATGCTCCGCGTTCGGCGGGCACCGGCCTTGGTCTCTATATCTGCGACCGCTACGTCCGCATGCTGGGCGGGAGGTTGTCGGTCAGCAGCACCATGGGCGAGGGCAGTGTTTTCGATTTCGCCCTCCCGCGTGTCAGCGTCTCGGAGGCAGAGCGCATTCCTCCGGTGCGCAGGGACGACCGGCTGGTCATCGGCCATACAGAGGATCTGGGCGCGCTCGATCCGCACCGCCAGATGCGCAGCACCAATGCCATGATAGCACGCCATCATTTCGAGGCACTCACCTGCATGGACGCTGGCGGAGTGATTGTGCCGGGACTGGCCGAGCGCTGGGAGCCGATGGATGAGGCCGGATGGCGATTCCATCTGCGGCGCGGCGTAAGCTTCCATGATGGTTCGCCATTCGATGTTCAGGATGTGCTGGCGACCATCGCGCGCCTGACCGACGTGGTGGAGACGAGCAATCCCTACTCCGCATTCCTCAAGCAGGTCGTGAATGTGACGGTGCCAGACCCATTCACGCTCGAGTTGCACACGGCCAGAGTCAGCCCGTTGCTGCCGATCGATCTCAGTCACATCGCGATCATCCACCGCAACCAGAGGAACGCCGATGCCGCCGCTTTCGATACGCTCGCGGCGACCAACGGCACTGGTCCTTTCAGGCTGAAATCCCGTTCCGGCAATCGCATGCTCCTCTACGAGGGTTTCGCGGAACACTGGTCGGGCAAGCCCGAGTGGCGGGAGCTGGAATTCCGGCTTATCGACGAAAGTGGCCTTGCGAGCGTCAGTGCGCTGCTGGCGGGTGATGTGGACCTCATCGACAATGTCGGTCCAGACCAGTTGATCGAGCTGCGCCGCCGCGATGATGTCACACTCTCGACCTGTGTCAGCAACCGTGTCTGGTATCTTTTCTTCGATCAGATCCGCGATTCCTCTCCCTGGATCACCGATCGGCAGGGCCTGCCTTTGGCGACCAACCCGCTGAAGGACGCAAGGGTGCGGCGGGCCATTTCGCTGGCCATAGACCGCGACTTCATTGCCACGCGCATGATGGCCGGACAGGGGTTGCCTGTCGGGGACGTGGCGGGTCCGGGAGTTTTTGGCGTGAACCCGGAGCTTGCTCCGCCGCCCTATGATCCTTCGACAGCGCGGCTTTTGCTGGCGGAAGCCGGCTATCCCGAAGGTTTCGCCATCGTGCTGCATGGCTCACGGGACCGGTCCTTCCACGGGGCGACAACGCTCAGGGCCATCGCCCTGATGCTGAATGCGGTCGGCATTTTGTGCAAGCCCGAGGCCTTGCCGGCATCGGAATTCTATACCCGTGCCGCCAAGGGCGCGTTCAGCTTCGGCCTGTCGGGCTGGGGTTCCATCACGGGAGAGACATCCTACAGCCTGCGGCTGCTGCTGTGCACTCCTGATGCGCCAAGTGGCTTTGGCGGCGCAAACAGAGGCGGCTACTCCAATCCAAAGGTTGATGCTCTTGTAAGAGAGGCCGTCGGGACCATGGATAACGCTCTTCGACGCCAGTTGCTCGAACAGGCCTCGGCCATCGCCATGGGCGAAAGCGCCATTGCGCCCATCTGCGCCCGCATGACGACATGGGCAACCAAGCGCGGTATTCGCTATCGGGCGCAGGCAGATGGCTCAACCCTGGCTGTTGCGACCGTGCGAACGCCTGATGTGACGGACTGAATGTATTCCGAACAGCCTCAGTTGGCTTGCGTCAGACCGTGGATCGGAATGATGCGGACCGGCCGCGCCAGACGCTCCGGACTGGCGTTGCGGATGCAGGCTGCGGGCAAATAGGGCCACATGGCCTCGCGGCAGGCATCGGCTGAACCGTCGCGGCGAAAGACCGTGTCGAAGTCTGGGGCGACGTCGGGCTGGCTTGCCAGGCCTTCGTTGCTGCGCGCGGCTGCCGGTGCGCTGGGGCTGTAGGCGAGAACGGACGCTGTCGCCGCGATTCCGGTCGCAATGATCAGGGTCAGGGCAAGTGTGCGGATCTTCATGGCTGTTCTCCCGGCGGCGTCGCGGGACGCCCGTGTTGCGATACAACCGGTTTTAGCCATGGCGTGTTTCGACACGTCGATGCGCGAATGCGCCCTGTGTTTCAGAAAGCCAGCCAGTGTTTCAGGTCCGTCCGCGCATGACTGGCGCAGGCTTCAATCTCCCAGGAACACATAACCTGTGCCACGCACGGTCTTCACATAGCGCGGCGTATCGGGATTCGGCTCGATCTTGCGGCGCAGGCGGGTAATGCGGATATCGATGGCACGCTCGGCGTCGCCACCGTCATTGCCGCCTGCAATGTCAATAATCTGGGCACGCGACAGCGCCCGCCCCGGCCGGGTTGCGAGGGCCGCCAGAAGGTCAAGCTCCATTGCCGTCAGGTCGATGGGCATTCCTTGTGAATCAGACAGGGCCCGGGCCTCGAGATCGAGCATCATCCCGCCGAAGCGGATGCGCTTGCCGGAACCGGGCGCAGTTGCCGTGGTGGCAGAAGAATCGGCGGCGGGCTGGTCCTGCTCAGCCGGAAGACGGCGCAGAACACTGCGCACGCGCGCCAGCATCTCCCGCAACTCATAGGGCTTCACGATGTAATCGTCCGCACCCAGTTCCAGACCGACAATCCGGTCGATGGAGGTGCCTGCAGCCGTTGCGAAGATGATGCCGGTCTTGCCACGCGCGCGCAGCCAGCGGGCAAGCGAAAGGCCATCCTCCCCCGGCATGGCAATGTCGAGAATGGCCAGATCCGCCGGTTCCCGTTCCTGTGCTTCGCGGAAAGCTGCGGCGCGCCCGTACCCTGTCGCGACAAAGCCATTCATCGAGAGATATTCCACTATGGCATCGCGAAGATCGTCCTCGTCGTCGACCACTGCGATGCGCTTGTCGTCCCCACTCATTTATAATCCCTTGACACCCCGGCAGACGGATGGTCCCCTTTTGCACTCTGCAACCAAATGGGGTGTCGGTCCAGATGGGGTGGCGTGGCCGGGTCATTCTGGTTGATGACGAGGTTGATCTCGTCTCGGCCTTTGCGGAATATCTGAATGATCGCGGCTTCACCGCAGCGATCGCGCAGGGTGCCTACGCCTATGATGGGCTGGCAGCTGCCCACGCGCCTGACGTGGTGGTCCTGGATCTCACGATGCCGGGAGAGAACGGGCGCGATCTGCTCACGCGGATCAGGACCAGCAGCGACGTTCCGATCATCGTCATGAGCGGCTCCGCGCAATTGCTGGACAGGGTGCTCTGCCTTGAGCTTGGCGCAGACGATGTGGTGCAAAAGCCTGTCGATCCGCGCGAGTTGTTTGCCCGCATCCAGGGACTGATGGCCCGCAAGGCAGGTGCATCGGCCGACATCACGCGATTCGAGACCTGCACGGTTGATCTCAAGGCGGCCATGGCAATGCATGACGACGGGAGGGTCGAACGGCTGGGCATCGGCGAAATCACGCTGCTGCGTGCCCTTCTGGCCCATCCCAACCGCTTGCTGACACGCGACGAGATTCTCGATTTCGCGCCCGCACAGGACCGCGACGCCCTCGACAGGTCGGTCGATCCGCGTATCGCACGATTGAAGCGCAAACTGGCCACGAACTGGATCGAAACGCGCCGTGGCCACGGCTATGTCTATTCGCCGCCGCGCGATGTCTTTTCACAACGTCCGCAATAACGCCTGCACGCCGCGATCAGTCCGACGGCGAGGGTTGCGCCCTGCCACCGAAAAGGGCAATGACCTGGTGAAGCGATAAGTAGTTTCCAAGGGACGCCCGAGATGTCCGCGAGCAGCATCCATTGGCCACAGGGACTGCGCGAGCCGGATATGCCGGTGCTTCGCGCAGTGGTCGATGCGACGCCATCGCGAGTCTCGCTGGTGACCCCGCAGCATCAGTATCTCTACGCCAATCGCGAGTTTCTGACCTTCGTTGGCCTGACCATCGACGATCTGGTCGGACGATCGGCTGCCGACGTGCTGGGTCCGCAGGTTTATGCGGCATTCGTTGAAACCGCGAGGCAAGTCACCGCAACCCATGCTCCCAGCTGGGAAGGCTGGATCACATTCGCCAGCGGCGCAGAGCGCTATTTGCAGGTGAAGATGGCGCCCTATGCGCCAGGTGGCGGCGACATCCAGGCCATCTTCGTCTTCGCCCGTGATCTCAGCGACCTGAAGAAGCGCGAACGTGAGCTCGACGAAAGCATGGATCAGCTTGTCCACGCGGAATCGCTGCATCAGGCCATGGTGGCGTCGTCGCTGGATTGCATCATCGTCACCGATGGTCAGGGACTGGTCGTCGAGTTCAATCCCGCGGCAGAAGTCACATTCGGCAGAACGCGTGACGAAGCGATCGGGCAGTCCATCATCGATCTGATTGTCCCACCCCCAATCCGCCAACGCGCGGTATCAAAGCTCGCGGTCTTTCAGTGGTTGATGAATCCGGAAATCATCGGGCGCACGCTCCGCCGTGATGCGATCCGGAAGGACGGGCAGATCATCCCGATCGAGATCACGATCACGCGGGTCGCACTGAAAACACGGCAGCTGTTCATGGCCCATTGCCGTGACCTTTCAGCGGATGTCCGTCGGCAGGAAGAGCTTGCGACCAGCGAAGCCGCACGCCAGGCGATGGAGCAGGTGAACACTGAGATCGTGCGCAGCGCGCTGGATGGTTTCATTCTCGCCGACGAAAAAGGCATGGTCCTGGACTTCAATCCGGCGGCGGAAGTGATGCTGGGGCATTCCCGTGAAATGGCCATTGGCAAGTCACTCTCCGAGTTGATGATCCCGCACGAGCATCGGGCCGCGCATGAGGCCGGGATGGCGCGCTACATGGCCACGGGTCAGAAGCGGATGATCGGACGACGCGTTCAGGTTGAGGCGCTGTCGGCGTCGGGTGAACGTGTTCCCGTCGAGGTGACCCTGAACGAGGTCAGGCTGCCCGACCGCCATCTGTTCACAGCCCATATGCGCGATCTGCGGGAGGTGAAGCAGGCACAGGCCGAGATCGAGGCTCAGCGCGCCCGTATCCACCAGATCGAGAAACTGTCAGCCATGGGGTCACTGCTCGCGGGCGTGGCGCATGAGCTCAACAATCCCCTGGCGATCCTTGTGGCGCAGTCCACGCTGCTGCGCGAAAAGGCCCTGACCGAGGATGTGCGCCATCGGGCGGAACGCATCCAGGCCGCAGCCGACAGGGCCGGACGCATCGTCAAGAGCTTCCTGGCCATGGCACGACAGAAGCCGCCTGTGCGGCAGATGACAAACATCAATATGCTCGCGGATGAAACGCTCGAAATGCTCGCCTACGGCTTGCGCAGTGCCGGAGTTGAGGTGATCCGCGATTTCGATCCGTTGCTTCCTGATCTGACGATCGACTCGGATCTTTTTCGCCAGGTCATCGCGAACATCGTGCTCAACGCCCAGCAGGCCCTGATGGCCCATACCCAGCCACGCAAGCTGACCGTGCGAACACGCACCAGGGCAGACCATGTCCTGATGGAGATCGAAGACAACGGACCGGGTGTGGCCGCCGAGCTGGCTTCGCGCATTTTTGATCCCTTCTTCACGACCAAGCCGGCTGGGGTCGGCACGGGCATCGGCCTGGCGATCTGCAAGGATGTGGTGCAGGCCCATGGTGGCAAGCTGGAACTGGTCAATCCGGGGCAGCCAGGAACGTCGTTCCGGATCACAATGCCGGCGTCCACCCAGGATCAACCTGCAACAGCGAGTCAGTCGACAGGTCCACAACAAGCCGAACGGATTCTCGTCGTGGACGACGAGCGGGATGTCGGTGACAGTCTGGGAGAAATCCTGGAATCCATGGGTCATTCCGTTGTCGTGTCCGTTTCGCCCCGTGATGCGCTTGACCTGATCGAACGCGAATCCTTCGACGGCATTTTCGTCGATCTGCGCATGCCGGAAATGAGCGGTGAGGAATTTATCCGACATCTCATCGCAACCCGGCCGGCGCTGGCCGCACGAACGATCCTGATGACCGGAGATACTGTCCGAGGACCGACATCGCTACTGGGAGCGACAAGTGACACGCGTGTGCTCGAGAAGCCGTTTTCGCTGGATGAGGTCGCCGCGATTCTCAGGGGTGAGAAAAGCGCTCAGGCTTAGGCCGTGTGGACGCTCCCGGCGGTCTGGAGTTGCGCGAGCATCCTGTCAAAATGCCAAAATCCCCGTGGGCGGCGACCCACGAGGATGTGTCAATTTGGAAACCGTCAGAACAGTTCAGTTGAACTGAATTGCGCCGATGCGGATGGTCACGCTCTTGGGGCAGCCATCCTGTGCGGAGCGCAGCGCCTGTGCCAGGCTGTAGGTGCTCGCGGGCACACACAGGGAGCTGGGGACGGCCGATTCCACGCCGCCGCCGCCGTTGTCGCTGCTTCCACCACCGCCGCCGCCGCCACCAACCTGGGCAGCGAAGGCAGTGCCGCCTGCGAGCGGAAGCGTAAGCAGGGCGGCTGCGATGGCGATCGATTTGAAGGTCATGGTGTTTTTCCTTTGGGGTCAGGTGCATCCTCTGCACTGATGCCGTTATGCAGGAGCCGTGTTTCGGCTCGAGGGTGCCTGAAACACGATATATTTCAGATATTTCTGGCAAGGAGCGGGTTGACATAGCTCTCAGCCCCTCGCATCCGCATGAAAAAGGCGGCATCCCTTTCCGGGACACCGCCGTTGTCTATTCCGGGCTGACAGCGCGACGTTACATGACGGTCACGCGGGTTCCGACCTTCACGCGGTTGTACAGATCGACGACATCGTCGTTGAGCATGCGGATGCAGCCGGAAGAGACGGCGTGACCGATGGACTCGGGCTCATTGGAGCCGTGGATGCGGTAGATCGATGAACCGAGGTACATGGCGCGCGCGCCCAGCGGATTGTCTTCCCCGCCCGCCATGAAGCGCGGCAGATCGGGGCGGCGCTTCAGCATGGCAGCAGGCGGACGCCAGTCCGGCCACTCCTGCTTCATCGTGATCGACTGCGTGCCCTGCCAGGCAAATCCCGGGCGACCGACGCCAATGCCGTAGCGCATGGCCTGGCCATTCTCGAGGATGAGATAGAGACGACGCTCCGTGGTGTTGATGACAATCGAACCCGGCTTGTGCTGGCCGCTGTAGGGCACGATCTCGCGGGGAATGGCGGCGGCGGCTGGGGCGGTGCCGCGACCGTAGCTGTTCGACGGCACAACCGACATCGAAAGACTGGCAAACGCGGTGTCCGCATTGGCTGCGGGCGCTGACAGCAGGATGCCTGCGCCAAGGGCAAGCGATGCATATATCTGACGAAATGTGGTGGTGATGGGCATGGTCGGGTTCCTCTCCTGATCGGGTGCAGCGCATGTGCTGCTGCTGTGAATGCCGGTTTGACACTGCCCTGTTTCAGCAATTGGCTGGCGCGCGGACAGAATGTTTCTCTCCTTGAAACAAACGGACCAGGACAATGATCCCGTCGGCTAAAAAAAAGGCCGCCGAAGCAGCCCTGGAGGATGGAGAGATCATGCGGGTGCCGTGTTCTCAGCCCAGGCGCAGGCCCCGGAAAGCAATGCGGATCACGAGGGCGATCAGCATGGCGGGCTGGGCGAGGATGGCGGCGGCAAGCAGCAGGCTGGTGGTCGTCATGGCGTGTTTCTCCTGTTTGGTGCCGCGCTCCAATGTGGCGCAGCGCATGGCACCCTTTCTGCTCCCTCCCTGTTTCGGATATTTGCCGCCGCGGAAAAGTTTTGTTTCCGCCCTGAAACACAGACGGCAAGCGGCGTGGGGCGGTGTATGGAAACATTGGAAACAGAAGCTATGCCTTGCAGCGACCGGCTGAAAGGGAAGCGTGCGATACCAGGCCATCGACAACCGGAGCAGCTTCATGATTGCCCAGATGGCCAGACTCGCTTTCGCTCCCATGCTGACCGCCGGTATGGTGTGCGGCCTGCCCGACCCGGCGGCGGCTGACACCGCCAGACCGACGACCTGCACCGTGGCGGGAATGGATCTGTCGAAAGACCCGGTCTTTCGCGCCGCCCTCCACCCGTCCGACCGCCAGCGGAATTTCCGCGAGATCGCCTGCGCCGTCGAATCGACCCAGAGCTTGACCCTCGGCGATACAACGGTCCGGCTGACGCTGGGTCGTCTGCACGATGGCAAGATCGGCGACCCGCTACTGAACGCCCGGTTGATGACGATTGAAACAATCGGCACCGATGGTTCCCGGGAAGCAGGGCGCGTTGTTCTCGGGCCCGATCCGCTTGACGGCGCAATCCGCTTCGATCCGCAGATTCGCTCGGTCGGCGATAGCATCCTGATCCGGCTGGGACCGCGCCATCCTTGGCTCTTTCGTTTGCAGGGCAAAACGCTGACCTCGGTGGTAGCGTTTGACTGGCGCGAGAGTCTCGACAAGGTGATTGCAGACACGGCCAGAGGCGGCAGCCCGCTCTCCATTGACCTGGAGAGAATGGAGGGTCGTATCGCTGTCCGTTCCCCCGGGGCGGATCCTGGCACCCGGATGCCCAGCGCCTATGACGAGAGCCGCGTGATTGTTGCCAGACTCTTCTGGCGGGACGGCTTGCTGGTTGCAGACTCCGCTGCAACGACAATGCGCAAGGCTGGCGAAGAGCCCTTTCTTGACCAGATTGCCGCCATGGATGAGAAAATCCGAAAAGGGCTTAAAAACCTGCCAGAAGGGACTGAACCCTGCTCGCTTGGCGCCTGGTCGACAGAGACCGACCCGAAGGGCCTCAATGTCCGTGCCGCGCCCGGTCCGCAAAGTAAGGTCTTGGGTATCGTGCCCCCCGCCCGCCGCATGCCAAAAGAGCATGAAGCATTTGGCCTTGAGCCTGCAAAAGCCGAGTTCCGGGTCGTCGGCCATCGCGCGGGCTGGTTCCTCATCGAAGCGATCAAGGCACCCGGAGTCGCCTATGATATCCCCTACCCGCGCCAGTTGCCGCAACCCTTCAAGGGCCGAGGATGGGTGAGCGGTCGCATGATTGGCGGCGCGCTCGCCAATGGCGGACTGCCGCCTGGCCGCCTTTATGTCTCACCCCATGCGGATGCGGCCTCCACGGAGATCGTCAGCGCGGAAGGCAGCCACCTTGGGCCAGACACGCCGATCCGCCGCATTCATGCCTGCACGGGCTGGTGGGCGCTCATCGAAACGCAAGAGGGTCAGCGCGGCTGGTGGCGCGCCATGTGCTCGAACCAGGTCACCAACTGCAGCTGACGATACCGGGTCCAACAACCGCCCGGGTGAAGCCACAGTTCGGCGCAACTGTCTTGTCGCACGGTCATTTAACGCATCAGGCCGGACTTTCGCCCGGCCTGACACGGATGCGGGTCAAAGCGCCTTGCGGACCAGCGCTTCGATAGCGGCCTTGTCGCCATTGGCCGTGATGCGCTCGATCTCCTTGCCGCCCTTGAACACGATGATCACTGAGCGGACTGGCACATTGTAGGTTTTCCTGAACTCCGCCTCGGTATCAAAATTGAGGCGAAGAAAATCGATGTTCTTGTACTCCGGCTGCTTCCGGAGTTCGTCCAACGCCAGGACCTGGCGTCTGCAGACCGGTCACCACGTCGTGTTGACGTGGACGATCAGGGGTTTCTTGCTGGCAAGCTGCTGCGTGAAGTCCGACTTGTCATAAATGTCGTACTCGATCTGTTGCGCCATGGCCGGAATCGCCATCAGTGCGAACAGCGCAAGCGCCATTGCGATCAGTTTCTTCATGGTTTGAAGTGCACCTCCTGAGCAATCGAAGCATGTGCCTCATGCGAGACCAAGATGCTTCCTGTCAAAGCTTTGCCGCATTGTCGATGGACAGCGCGTTCACAACCGCGTGCAAGGATCAAAAAGCACCCCGCTGAAGACCGACGAGCTTGCTGTCTTGTGCTAAAACGTTCATTTTACCGAACGATTCCTACGAACCCTCGCTAACCAAGGCCACGACGTGACAGATTGCTTTCGCACCATCATCGTGCGTGCCGCGCCTTTGAGTGAAAGACCGATGCGCACGAGGGTCAGGCTGTCCCTGGCGCTGGCCGCACTGGCCGTCGGGACATGCCTGCTCACGCTTCCGGCCGCCGCACAGGCCAGGAACCTGAACCAGACGCTGGCCGCCGCCGAAACGTCAGCGGGCAATTTCCTCGCCGCGCTTGCGGCTGACAGCGCGCGCGATTCCCGTGCTGCTGCCCATTATTTCCGAGAAGCGCTCAGGGACGATCCCCGCAATGCCGAATTGCTGGAGCGGGCCTTTGTTTCGTCCGTGCAGGACGGATCCTTCAACGATGCGTTCCGCCTTGCAGACCGCGTGTTGCAGCGCGATCCGCAGAATGCACTCGCGCATCTCACAACCGGTGTGCGCGCCTTGCGCAACCGGCAGTTCCAGACGGCGCGCAACAGCTTCCAGAAGGCGGGCGGGCGCGGGCGCAATGCAGATCTGAGCGCTGCCCTGCTGGTCGGCTGGACGTATGTGGGCAGCGGCGACCTGAAGAAGGCGCTGGAAACGGTGGACCGATTCACGGATCCGCAGCTGGCGGTGTATCGGCTGTTCTATGGTGGTCTGATGGCGGATGTGGCCGGCGACAGACGGGAGGCCGCCAAGCGGCTGAAGGCCGCCTACGAGCTGGATGTGAACACCATCCGGCTGGCCGATACCTACGCCCGCTATGAAGCGCGTCACGGCAACAAGGACAACGCCCGGGCCATCTATGCGAAACTGGCCGAGAAGCCCAACAACCTCCCGTTCATCTCGACCGTGAAGAAAATTGTCGACGAGGGAGGAACACCCGAGCCGCTGGTCCAGAACGTGGCGCAGGGCGCGGCGGAAGTGCTCTACACTTCATCCGATGTCGGCGGACGTGGGCGTGGCGCGGAACTCATCGCGCTGATCTATCTCCAGCTCGCCAATCATCTCCATGGGGAGAATGACATGGTGCTGATTTCGCTCGCCGAGAATTTCGAGCAGCTCAAGCAATATGACCGGGCCATCGAACTCTTCAACCGGGTACCGGATGACTCCGGCATCAAGACCCGGACGGTGATTCGCTCAGCACTCGCACTGAATGAATCGAAGAGGACACCCGAGGCGCTGAAACTGCTCG
>JANMFA010000423.1:0-3491 GCA_031377545.1 Hyphomicrobiales bacterium
GGGCTGCTGGGCGCTCACGGCCACGGGAGCCAGCGCAACCGCAGCGGCCAGGAACAGTGCTGACGTGACGCGGAACTGGGAAGGATATGCGGACATCGCGGTCTCGGCCATGGCAAAATAACAATTGCAGATACCAGATGACTCCGTATGGAGCCTCATGCGGGTCGGGTCAATTTAACACGCACCCATTGAATTCACATGAACGTCATTCCCCACCCTCCAACTGCGGCGGGATCATGACGAAGCCGGGGCAACGCGATGCACAATGGAGCTAGTCACAAAGCGACTCTACCGGTGCCAGCGATCTCGGACCGATCCGACGTCGCGCCGTTCATCGTGATGGATGTCATGAGCGAAGCCGCTTCCATCGAGCGCTCCGGAGGCACTATCGTGCACATGGAAGTCGGCCAGCCCGGCCATCCCGCTCCCCGGACAGCGCTTGCCGCCGCGGAAACCGCGATCCGTATCGGACGCATTCCCTATACCGAAGCTCTGGGCATCCGGTCGCTGCGCGAGCGCATCGCCCGGCATTACCGCGAAACTTACCGCGTTGCGGTTTCGCCCGAACGTGTCGTTATCACCACTGGCTCCTCCGGCGGCTTCACGCTGGCCTTTCTGGCGATGTTCGAGCCGGGCGACCGGGTTGCGATCTCTGCGCCGGGCTATCCCGCCTATCGCAACATCCTGAAAGCGCTGTCGCTGGAGCCGGTGGAGATTCCGACCGGACCGGACACCCGCTATGCCCTGACCGGGGATCTCATCCGCAAGGCCCACGCGGACCGTCCGCTGAAAGGCGTTCTGGCGATGAGCCCGGCCAATCCGACCGGCGTCGTCATGACGCCGGAAGCCTTGCAAGGCCTGTGCGACACCTGCCGTGATCTCGGCCTGTGGTTCATTTCGGACGAAATCTATCACGGGCTGACCTATGGCGATGCCCGGGAGGCGACGGCGCTGGCGTTCAACAACGATGCCGTCATCATCAATTCGTTTTCCAAGTTCTTCTGCATGACGGGATGGCGCGTAGGCTGGATGGTGGTGCCGGAAAGGCTGGTGCGTCCGGTCGAGCGCCTGCAGCAGAATTTTTCGATCTCTGTGCCCTATCTCAGCCAGATTGCTGCGGAAGCCGCCTTTGATGGCGCAGCGGAGATGCAGGAGGTCAAGGCCGGATATGCCCGCAACCGCGCCATCCTGATGGAGGCGCTGCCGAGCATCGGGCTTGGCGCATTCCTGCCCGTGGACGGCGCTTTCTACGTCTATATCGACGTATCGGCGCTCACCAACGACAGCATGGACTTCTGCAAGCGCGCCATCCGCGAGGCCGGTGTTGCGATCACGCCGGGGCTGGATTTTGACCCGGTCGAGGGGCACCGCTTCGTGCGGCTGTCGTTTGCCGGGACGGAGGAGGACATGCGCAACGCGGTCCGGCAATTGGGGGATTGGCTGGGTCAGTAGGCAAGAGCGCGGTCGGCAACAGAAAAAGGCGGCTCACAAGCCGCCTTTTTTTACTCTTTATTCGCCGCCAAGGGCCTTTTTTGCCTTGGACCACCAGCCCGAACGCTTGGGACGGCTGGGGTCTTCGACCTCAGGTTCGATCTCGACGACCGGTGCCGGCTTGGGCGCTGGAGCGGGCTTTGGTGCGGGAGCGGGAGCGACTGCAACCGGCGTGGGCGCTGCCGTCATGACCACCGGCTCAACAACTGCCTCGGCCACGACTTTCTTGCCACGTCCACGCTTCGGCTTTTCGTCAGTCATTGCGGGCGCCACCGGCTCGGCTTCGCCCACGGCTTCAGCCTCGACCTTCTTGCTGCGACCGCGCTTCTTGGGCGCTGGCGCTTCCTCAATGGCCTTGACAGGAGCATCGGCAGTCACGGCCATCACGGGCTCTTCCGTCATCTGAACCGAAGCGCCACCATCGGCCTCGGCAGATCGGGCATCGCTGCCTTCCCCAGCCGTGCCTTCTTCATCGCGCCGGTTGCGGCGACCGCCACGGCGACCGCGCCGACGGCGACGACGGCCTTCGCTGTCGGCATTCTGATCATCGCCAGCGGCGGGCGCGTTGCCAGACGTTTCATCTTCACCGTCAGCGTCGTCAGCCTCGGCAACAGGTGCTTCCGATCCATCGGCGTTGAGGGCAGGGCGATCCTCGCGGAACTCCCGGTCACGGCCCCGACCACGCCTGCGGCGACGGCGACCGCGGCGCGCGCCGTCCTCACCGTCCTGATCAGCCGAGCGTGCTTCGGTATCGCCCTCTGCACCCTCGGTTTCGGCTTCCGATGTCTCCTCGGTCTCATCGGCGAATTCGTCGACGTATTCCTCGTCAACCTCATCAACGACGGGGGCCAGTGCCACTTCGCGCAAGCCGCCTTCCGGCGCGGGTTCGCCGCGTTCCAGCGTGTAGTAGCTGGTGCCATGCAGGCTGTCGTCCGCCATCAGGGTCACGGTCACGCCGAAACGCTCCTCGATGGCGCGCAGCGTCAGGCGCTTCTGGTTGAGGATGTAGAGCGCCACTTCCGTGCGGGTCTTCACATTGAGGTGGAACTGCGCACCCTTGAGAAGTGCCTCCTCGATTCCGCGCAGGATCATCAGTGCCACAGAGGATGTGGCGCGCACGAAGCCTGAGCCGCCGCAATGTGCGCAGACAATGGTCGAGCTTTCCAGCACGCCGGTCCGCATGCGCTGGCGTGACATTTCCATCAGGCCGAAGGGGGAGATACGGCCAACCTGGATCCGGGCGCGGTCGTTTTTCAGACAATCCTTGAGGCGCTTCTCGACCGTCCGGTTGTTCCGGTTCTCTTCCATGTCGATGAAGTCGATGACGATCAGGCCCGCCAGATCGCGCAGCCTGAGCTGGCGCGATACTTCCTCGGCCGCTTCGAGATTGGTCTTGAGCGCGGTGTCCTCGATGTTGTGTTCGCGCGTCGAGCGGCCCGAGTTCACGTCGATCGAAACCAGGGCTTCGGTCGGGTTGATCACGATGTAGCCGCCGGACCGCAACGTCACGGTGGTGGAGAACATCGCATCGAGCTGGCTCTCGACGCCGTAGCGGGCAAACAGCGGCTGTGCCTCGCGATGCGCCTTGATTGCATTCAATTGCGAAGGCATCAGCATTTTCATGAAGTCGCGGGCTTCCTTGTATCCCCCGTCGCCGGAGACGACAACCTCATCGACCTCCTTGCCGAAGAGATCGCGCAGCGAGCGTTTGATCAGCGAACCTTCCTCGTAAACGAGCGTTGGGGCCACGGATTGAAGTGTAGTTTCGCGCACCTGTTCCCAGACGCGGATCAGATACTCGAAATCGCGCTTGATCTCTGGCTTGGTGCGGCTGGCACCCGCCGTGCGCAGGATGACGCCCATGCCATCTGGCACCTCCAGATCGCCAGCGAGCTCCTTGAGGCGCTTGCGGTCGGAGGAATTGGTGATCTTGCGGCTGATGCCACCGCCACGTGCCGTGTTGGGCATAAGCACACAATAACGGCCAGCCAGCGACAGAT
>JANMFA010000429.1:0-3064 GCA_031377545.1 Hyphomicrobiales bacterium
GCTGCAGATTTCGATCTATATCCCGGAGGCTAGCAATTCCGAAGGCAAGCTGGTGACGTCCTCGCTGCGCACGGGCGAGGCCTTGCGCCTGCCTGAAGGGACGTATCACGTGGTTTCGAGCTATGGAGATTCAAACTCGATCGTGCGCGCCGATATCCGCATCACCTCGGGCAAGATCACCGAAGCGAACATGCACCACCGCGCCGCAACGATCACGCTCAAACTCGTCTCGAACCCCGGCGGTGAAGCCCGCGCCAACACAGCCTGGTCTGTCCTGACGCCAGGCGGCGACGTGATCCGCGAGGCGATTGGCGCGTTTCCAGCCATGACATTGGCCGAAGGCGACTATCTGGCGATCGCCCGCAACGAAGGCCGGGTTTTCCAGAGCGAGTTCAAGATCAAGTCCGGACATGACCGCGATATCGAGGTTCTCGCCCGCAACGGCCAGTTGCCGGAGGCCGCCGGCACGACACCCCAGAGACCGCCCGCGCCCCCGGCAGCGCCAAAACGCCCGTGAGGGACCTGCGGGTTCCAGGATGACAAGCCCATGGCTTCGGGCTACCACCGGGCAGATGCCCTCGAAAGACCACCCATGCAGACCTTCTTCGTCAAGATCAAATGCCAGCTCGGCAAGACCTAGACCGTCGCCACCGCGCTTGCCGATGCGGAGATCGCCTCCGAGATCTATTCCGTCGCCGGCGAGTATGACATTCTCGCCAAATTCCATATCGATGATGCGGTGGATATCGGCCATTTCGTCGGCGAAAAGGTGCAGACGCTGCCCGGCATCCAGGACACCCGGACGATGATCACCTTCAAGGCGTTCTGAGCCTGAAGAATGGGCAAGCCGAAGCTTTCTATCGCCATTGCGGGGCTCGGTGCCATCGGCGGCGGCATGCTGGCGGAGATTGCCCGGTCCGAGCCTGATATTCACGTCATGGCAGTTGCGGCGCTTGATGAGGCAAAGGCCCGCGCTCTCCTGCTGACTCATCGCGTGAATGCGCGGATTCTTTCTCTGACCGACCTGCCGCAAGCGGCTGATCTCATTGTGGAATGTCTTCCCGCCGCGTCGTTCGACACTATTGCCGACGCCACGCTTGCCGCGGGCAAGGGGCTCATGGTGCTCAGCGTCGGCCAGCTTGCCCGGCGCGAGGACCTGATTCCGGAATTCCGTGCCCGCAATCAGAGGCTGATCGTTCCCACCGGGGCGATTCTCGGGCTTGATGTCGTCCGGGCACTGTCACGTGGCACCGTCACGGCCAGCCGCATCATCACGCGCAAATCGCCGGGCAGCCTTGCGGGTGCGCCTCATCTTCGGGAGCGCGGCGTTGATCCGACAGCCTTCAGGGAGCCGACGCGCGTTTTCTCCGGCCCAGCGCGGGAAGCAGCACAAGGTTTTCCAGCCAACGTGAATGTCGCCGTGGCGCTGTCGCTGGCCGGTATCGGCGTGGATCGCACGCAATGCGATATCTGGGTTGACCCCCTCGAGACGGCCAATGTTCACATCATCGAAATCGAAACGGCGGGAGCATCGGTCAGCATGATGATACGTGGCAGGCCCGATCCGAAAAACCCCAGGACCAGCCAGATGACGGCACTGAGCGCGGTCGATGCGTTGCGGCGGCTTGTCGATCCGGTCTGGATCGGTTCGTAACCAAAAGCCTTCGTCGAAAACAACAATGGCCGGTTTGATCCGGCCATTGCAAGCGTCGCAGTGCAGCCAAATCCGTCAGTTCGATGCGAAACAGTAGATCAGACCGTTTCCACCTGTTGCCCTGAGCGAGGCATTGTCGCAGCCCCGCGAGGGATGTGACATGTTCCACGACTTCGCTTCAGCCGAATCGTTCAGCCCCATGCGGTCATGATGGCCGACGAGGGCCGATCCTGCTGCGCCACTGGTCCAGTTGCCGCAGGTCAAATCCTTATCCGCAGCCGGAGCCGTGCCATCCGCGTTCGTTCCGGTGAGAATGTCGTGATAGTTCACCACGAACAGGCGGCTCATCACCATGCGGTTTGTCTCGGTCAGGCCCGTGGTGACGTTGATATTCGCCTTCGCGGGATCATGCAGGTCAGCGACATTGGCGGCTATGGTTGCGCCAGCGGCGTTGACCCAGGGTCCAGCGCCGATACGGTCCTTCGCATTGACCGCAGTCTTCCCACCGATTGCCTGCTGGCTGAGATAGGCACGCCAGGTTTTGGCACCGGCACCCGCCCGCGTCGCCAGCGTCTGGCAATGCCGGTCTGCGCCTTCGAGACCGCCAAAATTAGCCCCATTCTCGCCCGGCGTCGATGTGATGAAGAAGGTCATGTTCGGAAACTGCGGCGGTGCTGGTGCCTGGGCCTGGGCTGTTGTGGCCAATCCAAAGGACAACGCTGCTGCCGAAATAGCGATCTGAAGTACGGTTCTCATAGTGCAATCCTCCCACGAATGGCCATTCTCGATGCGGCCTTTTTCGAAACTAGCAGGTCCTCGCAGAAAGCCGATGCCACAACGGCGCAAGTCTAACTCTGCAAAAATGCAATATTATATCACAAATGCAGTGTTTTCCTGACAAAAATGCAATGTTATAATAGCACATATCACCCCGCCCCAATCATCTCCGCCGCGCCAAATCCGGCGGGAGCGCTTCCTTCGTCAACATGGCCAGCGCCTCATCCAGCGGCATCACCACCGAATTCTGCGATCCTAGCCGCCGGATCGACACGGTCCGCTCCTCGGCTTCCCGCTTGCCCAACGCGAAGATCACCGGCGTCTTGGCGAGAGAGTGCTCGCGGACCTTGTAGTTGATCTTCTCATTCCTGAGGTCAGCCCGCGCTCGCAAATCAAGTGCCAGCGCTGCTTCTGTCACTTCATGGGCGTAAGCATCCGCTTCCGACGTGATGGTGCAGACCACGATCTGCTCCGGCGCGATCCAGAGCGGAAAATGCCCGGCATACGACTCGATCAGGATGCCGAGGAAACGCTCGAGCGAGCCGCAGATCGCGCGATGGACCATGACCGGCTGCTTCTTCTCGCCGTCGGAGCCGATATAGAACGCGCCGAAGCGTTCGGGCAGGTTGAAAT
>JANMFA010000448.1:0-8148 GCA_031377545.1 Hyphomicrobiales bacterium
GAAGCTCGGTGCCCTGATACAAACTGGAATCAAGCATGCCGGCCTTTTGAACGCTGATCCTGTCCCGTGCCTCGTCCAGCTTCTCGATGCCGTGGTAGCGTCCGGATATTCCGACATCGACAGTTGCGCCGGAGCAGGCAAAACTCACATAGGTCACCGATGTGTCACGCCGTTTCCGCGCCAGTTCGATGGCTGCCTGCGACGACGCCGACAGCAGCGAGCGATGACAGCGATGGTCCCACCATTCGGCCATGCGCACGGGAATGGTCCACACCTCGCCGTTGTTGGAGCCCGGCTGAAACGTGACATGCGGATTGCCTTCGCCTGAAGCCACGCTGTCGCCCATCGCGGTGAACTTGATATCCTTGATCTCGATCTCGAGTTCCCTGATTTCGGCCTTGAGTGCTCCCTGCGCGCGGATGGTCGCCGTCAGCTTGTGCTGACCCAGCCGCGCGGGAAGCTGCGTGGCCTCGGCGCAGGGACGATTGAAGCGTTCTGTGCCGTCGATGCTCCAGTTGCAGCGTCGCTGGCGGAACGCCTTGTCCGTGAGCTTGACCAGAATATCGCGCCGCGGATCGTGAAACCAGCCGTGGTCATATTGCGCCCGTTCGGGCTTGTAGTGGGTCTCAAGCTTGCAGCGATACCCCGCTGGACAAGACTTGGGTTGCGCGTGATTGGGTCCGTAGAGGGACTGGAACGGGGCAGGATAGGACGCGGGTCTGCCGGAAACGGCATCCCTTCCGCGGGGTTGCGCCGCACGCTTCAGATAGGAATAGAAATCGTCGATGAATTGGTCGTGATCCCGCTGATCTATCACGCGGAACCGGTGCTTCACCTCCCAGTCGATCCCCCTGGATGCGTCGACGGCGACGGCCTCGGCCGCAAATGCCAGCCAGACCGCAAGACACGCAAAGGCAGTTCTCATTGTAGCCCACCGGTTGCGACATCAATATTACCCAGTATCCAGAGTGAGCACCGGACAAGACATACTGTGCCACAGTACCGGATTTTTTGAAGTGCGTAAAAATCCCTGCCGGGATAATCCCTGTTCAGCATCAAGAAAATCGTGATCCGGACGTCATTACCCAATGCAGCAAGCCGAAATGCATGATCGCGCTATATGCATTTGCCGGTTCTGTCGTGTTCTTCGACCTGTGGAGCTATGCGCTCAGCATCCGCCATTTCGGATTGATCTGGATCCTATTCATTGCGCTGATGTGCGCGAACTGGTCGCCAGCCGAGATGCGCAATGCTCGGGTTGCAATATGGCTTGCGGTCCAAGCATTCTTCGGCGCGGCCTTCGCAGCGCATGCCGTCATCACGCCATTCGCGGCAACACCGGAACTGGTATCGGCGCTCCAGCGCCGTGGGGCGATGAACGGGCGCATCACGGCGATCCCCGAGGAATACGGTGTGGGGGTCAGCGCCTACACCGGCAAGCCGTTCTACAGTCTCGAACTGGCTTGCTTCACCCGGTATAGAATCTGGAAAATGGTTTGCGAGCCACTCACGAAAGCCGGATATCTTGTCAGGCTGCAGGATCTTGTCAGGCTGCAGGATCTTGCAGCGCAATCAGATGGCAAAGTCTGGGTCATCGTCCGCGACGGCTTTGGCGTGGATTCCCTGCCGCCCGACCTAACGCTGCGGACTTTCGCCAGTTTTGATAACGTCATCTCGCCACGCCTGAGGCTTTACGTCGCCCGTACGGACATGCGCCTCCCAGCCGGACCGGAAATTGCGTGCAAGACTCGATAGTGTCAGCGCCGGAAGACGCTCAGCTTCACCGTCAGAAAGACCGTCATGAACGAAAGCGGCACAGCCAGCGCCTTGCCCGCGAGCGGATGCATGCCCATCATGTCGACGGTCAGGCCAACCGCGCTCATGGTGACCACGAGGCCGGCGAGCGTCGAGGCGAAATACCGCAGAAACCGGGCAAGATGGGCCAGCGGGGGCAAATTGGGCATCTCAGCCCGGAACATGACCGCGCAGGAAATCAGATAGTGCCAGATGCCGCCGATCGCGTAGGCGAAGAACGCGGCCAGGGCTGCGGGATGGACGCTTTGTACGAGCGTCGCGTAGGCACTGACATCAACAATCAGCGCCGTCGCGCTCACCGATCCGAAGCGCAGGACCTGCCGCAGCACGGGCGGCAGCTGCATCCAGGAACGGGTCGCGACCTCGCGCAACACAGGCTCCGCGTCAGGCCGCGGACTTGACGCGCTGCGGCACCAGGCGGACGCTGCTCAGCGCTTCCTGAACGCCGGACTCGCCGCCCTCGTGATACTCCGCGTCCTCGTTGACGTTCCAGATGTCATAGAGCTGCTCACCAGCCATGATGTTCTTGACTGTGAGCATGGCAGTCATCATCGCATGGTCCTGGTTGTTGTATTTGTGCATGCCGTTGCGCCCCACGAGATGCAGGCCGTGATAGCGGTTCTCGATCTCGTTGCGGATCATTTGCACGTTCAGCTTGTAGCTCTCGTCGTAAACCGGATACGCCTTCTTCTGGCGCACGACATGGCCGTCGATGACCTCATGCGGCTGCGCCAGGCCAACATGGGCCAGTTCCTTTTTCGCCAGTGCAAAAAGCTCGTCATCCGAAGCCGTCCACAGGCCGTCGCCCTCGAAGCAGAAGTATTCGAGACCCAGGCAAGCAAGCTTCTCGTCCGGCACCATCTCGGGCGACCATGAGCGGAAATTCTGGATGCGACCCACCTTCACCGAAGGATCATGGATGTAGATCCAGTTGTCAGGGAACAGATCGGCCTTCTCGACGATCAGGGCCACGGTGAGGAAGTCGCGGTAACGCAGCTTGTCGGCATATTCCAGCGCATCCGGCACGGGCTGCATCGCATGCATCAACTCGCGGATCGGCGCGGATGAAATGACGTGGTTCGCTTCGAATGTGTGGATCTTGCCGTCCTGATCCTTGGAGGTGATCGTCCACACACCGGAGGTCTCGTCACGCACCAGCTTGTCGAGCGCGTGGCCCATGAGGATCTCGCCGCCCTGGGCGCGGGTCTTGGCTGCTGCCGCGTCCCACATCATGCCAGGACCGCGGCGAGGATACTCGAAGCTCTCGATCAGCGACTTGATGATCTGGCCGTCGGCACCGGCAGCGCCTGCATTGGGGTTCACCGACTTGCGCAGCGCCGAAGCCATGGCGCCCCACAGATCGAGGCCCTTGATGCGCTGTGCGGCCCAATCCGCCGAAATCTCATCGCAGCTCATGCCCCACACCTTCTCGGTGTAGGTCTTGAAGAAGATCGAGAACAGGCGCTCGCCAAACTGGTTCGACACCCACTGGTGGAATGTCTCGGGGTTCTCGTTCGGGAAGGTCTTCTTGAAGAGGTAGGAGAGCACGCACAGCGAGCTCTCGACATAACCCAGGTTGTTCAGCGCCTCGAAGGCCTTGAGCGGATAGGAATAGAACTTGTCGTCATAGAAAATGCGCGACAGGCGAGGCCGCGTGATGAAATCATCCGGCAGCAGCTCGTTCCACAGATCAACCACTTCCTTCGACTTCGAGAAGAAGCGGTGACCGCCGACATCGAACAGGAAGTCCTTGTAGTTGACGGTGCGGCTGATGCCCCCGACATAGACGGGATCCATCTCGATGACCCGGGTCGATATCCCGGCTTTGGTGAGGAGATAGGAAGAAGTCAGCCCAGCCGGGCCAGCACCAATCACAAAGACATCCGTACGCGACACGTACAACTCCATTTTAGGTTCACGAGGAGCGCGGGCCCGCGAAACGCCCGAGCAGACCAACCCATGCCTTGGGTTCCGGAAGTATCAGGAACCGGTAAAGAAAGTCCTTTAGGAGCGAGGACGAGGCCAAGAAAAGCAGAGGGTTTGCAGAAGTAAATCGTAACCAGTCGCTGTTAGTTTGTTCGGCACATTCCGCCACCTTCACCATGAGCTGTTCCCGTGTCCCTGCAAGCATCAGCAACCGCTTCCGGTCAGCGGAGCATCGCAGGCCTGACAGCGGGACGAATCGCCGCCCTGAGGGCGATGAACCCCTGGCGGCTTTCCATACTGCTCGCCTTGCTTGTGACTGTGATCTCCCTCCTGCAGGACCGGCCGCAGGCGTTCCAGACCAGCGAACTGTACTTCCTGGATGGTGACGACACGATGCGCCTGCAGCAGGTGCGCGGGCTGCTGAATGGCGAAGGCTGGTTCAATCCGGTGATCCGCAGCATCGGTGATGGCGCGGGCCTCGCATCGCACTGGTCAAGGCTTGTCGATGCGCCGATTGCGCTGCTCATCCTCCTGGGCAGGCTTTTCATGTCTCAGGCAGCGGCTGAACACGTCGCCTTGCTGGCGTGGCCCAAGCTTGTGCTCGTCATGTTTCTCAGCGTCCTCTTCCGGGAACTGCTGCGTGAGCGCGGCCTTCAGGCGGTTGGTGCCTTCAGCATCATCATCGCGCTCTCGTCGATGGGATTCATGCAGTTCCAGTTGCTGCGGATCGATCACCACAATGTCCAGATCGCCTGCGCCCTTCTCAGTCTTGTGCTGGCCACGTCACCCTATGGATCACCAAAGAAAGCGATGATCGCGGGCGCAATCGGCGGCCTTGGTCTGGTGATCGGCTATGAAGCCCTGCCCATCATCGGCATCGCCGCCGGCATGCTGGCGCTGGCTGCACTGTGGGACCGGGCGAGACACGACATCGCGGTGTGTTTCGCCGGCGGCCTTGCGCTGGCCGTTTCCACAGCCTTTGTCGCGACCGTTCGCCCGCAGGAATGGCTTCCAGTACCGTGTGACACGCTTGGCCTCAATGTCGTGCTTGCGGCATCGACCGGCAGCCTCGGACTGCTCGTCGCCGGCTTCGTCCGCAACAACGTCAAGGCCTACGCGACAGCACTGGCCGTGACAGCACTTGTGGCCGCGGGGATGCTACTGCGGCTTGAGCCGGTCTGCGCTGGCGGACCCTTCGCCCGCTTCGATCCGGCCATGGGCGAGCTCTGGCTTCGGCATGTCCGGGAGGCGCGCTCGCTTTGGGACATCGGTCGGGAAATGCCAGAGCTTTGCCTGGCCATCGCCATAACCATTCTGATCGGCTGCGGCTTGCAGCTCTGGGCCTTCAGACGGGATGCTTCGCCTGAACAGCTTATGCGCCTCGTCATCTGCCTGGTGCTGACCGTTCTGGGATTTCGCTATCTGAAGATGATCTCCTATGCGCAGCTCTTCACCTATGCCTGCGCGGCTTTGGCCATCACAACACTGCCCCGGCTCGGGCCATCGGTATCGCCCGCGATCACGAAAGCCTTTGCAATCCTGCTGATGAGCACGACCTTCCAGACATTGCTGACACCACTCGTCATCCCGGAATCCGCCAGAAAGGAAGCCGACAACAAGCCAAACCTCTGCTATCTGGAGCGAAATTTTGCAGGGCTGAAAGAGCTTCCATCCGCGCGAATTCTGGCGCAGCAGGACATGGGCGGTTTTCTGGCCCTGCTTTCGCAGCATCATGTCATGGCAGGCAACTATCACCGGCTGGACGCCGAAATCATGCGGACAGCCGCGATATTCCGTGCCCCGGTCGAGGGCGCGCAACAGATGCTGGACGACTGGAAGATCGATCTCGTCGTGCATTGCGCCGGACGCGACTTCTACAGAGGCGTCAAGGATCCCGGCAGTCTCGCCGATCTGCTTTACCGCGAGACCCCTCCGGCCTACCTGACGCCAATACCGCTCGTTGAGGGCAGTCAGGTCAGGGCATTCCGCGTGAACCGGAATTAGACCCGCATAGCGCAAAGACGCTTGCCTTTTTCAAGGTACGGGTCTTGCATGGGACGGCAAGATCGCATGTTGCGGTCACAGGAGCCCAGCATGACCCACCCGGCCGCAAACCGTCGCCACTTTCTCGCCGGTGCCAGTGCAACTGGCCTTGCCGTGCTGGCACCAGGCCGCGCCTTCGCGCAGGCCGGTGCGATCGGAACCACAGGAGGCGTTGCTGCGACGAGCGCCGCCTTGACCGGCGACGCGGCGGCTTATTTTGCGGCGGAAGAACCGTTCTTCATGGAACTCGCCAAGGAGTTCTCGCTCGATCCGAAGGTCGTCTATTTCATGGCAGCGCAGAAAGGCTCGATGCCCAAATCCGTGCTGGCCCGCATGAAGGAGGGCCTGGACAAGATCGCGGCTGATCCGTTCCCGGTCTATGTCGAACCATCAGCCAAGACACGCGAGGCCATCGCCAAGTCCTACGGGACAACCACGGACCAGATCGCCATCACCCGCAACACCACGGACGCCCTGACGCTCGCCATGATGGGCATCGACTGGAAAGCGGGCGATGAACTGCTGATTTCGCCGCTGGAACACCCGACCGGAATCACTCTCGCCCTGAGGATTGCGGCCCGCTACGGCGTTGTCATCCGGCAATGGGGCATTCCCGTCGGCCCCAACGTGACGGCGGACGAGGTGGTGGCGGCGCTGGAGAAGCGCATCAATCCAGGCAAGACCAAGGTGATCTTCTTCTCGTCCCCGCTCTGGCCGACCGGGATGCGCCTGCCTGAAGCCAAGATTGCTGCGGCCGCCGTCCGGGTCGGCGCGATTACAGTCGTGGACGGTGCCCACTACAACGGCATGATCAATCCGAAGCTTGATGAAACCGGCATCGATTTCTTCGGTCTTTGCGGCCACAAGTGGCAATGCGGGCCGGGCGGCACCGGCATGCTCTATGTCCGCAACAAGCCGAATGCGGCCAACGGTTCCGCGCCGCCGAAATTCCATATCGTCCGCAGCCAGGCGCGGAACGTGCCGTTCGACGGCAGCCGCGGCAGCTTCGACATCGGCGCGGCACTGTCCATGTACGGATTCCCGGAATCGGCGGACTGGCGGGCGCTGGGTGACGCCGTCGCGATGTGGGACAAGATCGGCATGGGCCGCATCGAGACATGGCACATGCGGCTGGGGGGCTATTTCCTCGATCGGCTGGCCGATGCGTTCGGCGAAGGTGCCATTCTGCGTCCGCGCAAGGATGCGGCACTCCAGTCAGGCATCATCGGCTTCAACCCGTTCGCGAAAGCGGAGCAGCGGATGGATGACAAGCTCAACATCGAGTTCCGCGCCCGGATGCTGAAGGACTACCAGTTCCGCATTTCAGGCCTCGGCGTCGGACAGGACGGACTGACCCGCGGCGCTGATCCGGAGACGAAGATGTTCCCGGTCGGCTCGATCCCCAACCGCGATCCCGACACACTGGCCCCCAAACCGATGGCACATCCCCAGAGGGTCAACGCCTGCCTGTGGAACAACCGCCAGCAGATCGACAATTTCGTCGCGGCGACAAAGGATCTGGTTGGCAAGATGACCGCCTAGCGCAAGGTGACCACCTAGCGCAGGTAGTCCGTCAGGTTCAGTCGGCTGATGATGGCCGTCGACTGATAGGCCGCCTGCATCTTGGTCTGGAGCGACAGCAGCATGGCTGCGGTCGCCTCCTGATTGATGTCCTCGACCTCACCGATGATCGTCTCGATGAACGAGATCTTGGTCTTGTGGCGCTCATCGGCCATTTTCATCGTCGTTGCCGACATGGCGATCTCGACTTGGATATCCTGGACCCGCTGCACACCGCTGACCTGGCTCATGTCGGCGCGCAGCCTGTCGGACATCGCCTGGTAGCGCCCCTGATCATTGGGATTGGCGGCATTGAATGTCTCGGTCACAAAGACCGACAGGTTCGCCATCAGACGGCGGATGCCTTCTTCATTCGCCTGCGCACCCACGCCAACGGTCAGCGATGTGTCGACCCTGGCCTGCTGCGTGAGCCGCGCAGACGGGGCCTGATCGTCCCCCTGATACCAGATGGCGGTATTGGCCGCCGTGCCTGCCACCAGCGCGGTGGCGGTGGCGGGCGGTCCCGAGACCCGCTGGGGCGGTGCATTGATCGAGCCTGCAAAGAATGCGTCGGCCGCCGCCTTTGCGGACGCTGCGGGAAGAGTCGTGACCGACTCACGGTCAAGCGCCAGGCCAAGGGCCGCCCTCAGGTTGGTCGCCGTGATCGCAGGCGTGGCTCCGATTTCAAAGGATCCTGGGGAGGCGGGCGGCACAAGGCTCGCCTTGGCTGTCAGAGCCAGCGACTGTTTGGAGCCGTCAGGCATGGTCAGCTCGATGCGAACCTCTTCGCCATCAACCGGATTG
>JANMFA010000466.1:0-2593 GCA_031377545.1 Hyphomicrobiales bacterium
CCAGCGGTTGATTCACTCCAGCCTTCGATGGTTTCGTAGATCGGGATGACGCGGGCCTGATCAGCCGCACTGGCGGGAAGATGGTCGATCTCCTGACCGTCAAGGTGATAGCCCGTGCAGATCTTCAGTTCCTTGAACCCGTCGAGGACATCAAGCTTGGTGAAGGCGATGCCATTGATTCCGGATGTGCAAATGGTCTGGCGCACCAGTACGGCATCAAACCAGCCGCAGCGACGCTTGCGCCCCGTCACGGTGCCGAATTCCTTGCCGCGCGTGCCGATCTCTTCACCCGTTGCATCGAACAGCTCGGTCGGAAAGGGGCCTTCGCCTACACGGGTCGTGTAGGCCTTGGCAATGCCCAGCACATAACCCACGGCTGCCGGGCCAAGGCCCGAGCCGGTCGCGGCCTGTGCTGCAACGATGTTGGACGATGTGACATAGGGGTAGGTACCGTGGTCCACATCCAGCAGCGCGCCTTGCGCACCTTCGAAAAGGATGCGCTTTCCAGCGCGGCGCTCGCGATCCAGCAGCTGCCATACACTGTCGACATAGGGCAGCAGCTTGGGCGCGACCTCGCTGAGCTCTTTCAGCAGTCGGCTACCATCCACCTCGTCGATGCCAAGGCCACGCCTGAGTGCATTGTGGTGGGTCAGCAGGCGCTCGATCTTGGGTCCAAGGCTGGCGAGATCCGCCAGATCCATCACGCGGATGGCGCGCCGCCCCACCTTGTCCTCATAGGCCGGGCCGATGCCGCGCTTGGTGGTGCCGATCTTCATGCCTGCATTGGATGTCTCGCGGAAATGATCGAGCTCGCGGTGCAGTGGCAGGATCAGCGTGGCATTCTCGGCAATCCTGAGGTTGTCGCGGCTGATGGCAACGCCTTGCCCGCGCAGCTTCGCGGTTTCTTCCACGAAATGCCAGGGATCGACGACAACGCCGTTGCCGATGACGGAGAGCTTGCCCGGCCGCACGATGCCCGACGGCAGCAGGCTCAGCTTGTAAACGACACCGTTGATGACCAGCGTATGGCCGGCATTGTGTCCGCCCTGGAAGCGCACGACGACGTCGGCCTGCTCCGAGAGCCAGTCGACGATCTTGCCCTTGCCTTCATCGCCCCACTGGGCACCGACCACGACGACATTGCCCATGGGGTTTCACCTTGCTCACAGTTTCCGCAAGGAAAAGCCCGGCTGCGGATGAGCGCGGGGCCGGGCTGTTCCGATGGGCGGTTACGCGAAAGAGGCCCTGAGGTAAAGCCTCAATTTGCCCGTCAGCGAATAACCGCCTGCGGTTCCAGCACCAGTTCGCGCTCATTGGGCCAGCGCATGCGGAAACCGTGGCGGATCTCTTTCTCCTCGCCCGGCTTGTAATCGTAGGTCCAGGCCAGCACGCCGCGCTTGTCCTGCAGGTTCCGCTCTGTCGGCGGCGTCATGTTGGGGATTGTCTCCACCGTGATGGCCGTGTTCTCGGAGAATGGCGTCTGGTCCAGCACTGTGATGCGCATCGGCCTGTCATGCAGGCTTTTGACCACGGTCTTGAACTCGCGCAGATCGCCGCGCTGACCCTGCGTCCAGCTGGCTTCCGTTTCGCGGCGGCGGACAGGAACGCGGGTGACCTTCACCTTGTCATCCGCGCCGAACCCCAGATCGACCGTATCGCCGGATGCCACCTGTCCGACGCGGCCCTGCCCGACGAAGACCCCATCACGGGTCAGCGCCACCTCGCCCGGAAGCAGCGGTGCTTCTTCCTCGTTGGTGAAGCGGATTTCGAGATAGGCCTTGGGATCGATGCCCGGCGCGGCTTTCACGCCGAGAGTCGGCTCGATGTCGCGGCTGCCGAGTCGGAACGAGCGCGTGCTGCCGTCCGTGGTGATGGAAACGCGACCCGGCACGACGAACTGCGCGGAGAAGCCTGCGACTTCGACCTGCGCCTGTTGCTGGGCGATGGGAGCGGCGATCTTGGCGGCCTCTCCCAATTCCTGCCGACGGGCCATCGCGTCGTCCATGGCCATTGTTGCCGGAGCGCCTGCGACCGGCGCGGGCAACGCCCGGGACCGTAAACTCGGCGCATTCTGTGTAATCGCCGAGGGTTCGTTGAACGCCACGCGGATCGGCGGCACATCGGGGGCTGCCGTGCCACCCCGGGCCTGCGCGGTCGAAACCGCCAGCGTCACGTCAGACCAGTCCTCGCCCGTGCGCTGCGAAATCACGGCACGGCGGACAAGCGCAAGCTTAGGCTTCGCCTGCGCTGATCCTGTGGCGAGTGCCGCATCATAGGAGGGCCGCCACGCGACACCGCCGACCTGATAGGTCAGTTTCAGCGTGGCCTTCGCGCCCGCTGCGGCCTCGACGCTGATGTTGGCCGCGCGCGTGATGCCCACGCGGGGTCCTGCTCCACCTTGGCGGCTGATTGCCGCGATTTCCTCGTCAATTGTCCGCAACCCAGAGTTGGCAGCTGACAACTCCTCCGCAACCTTTTGCAAGCCCTGTCCCACGGCATCCCAGGCCTTTGACAATTCGGCCGGATCGAGCGGCTTCTCCTTGCCGCCGAGAATGGCAGGAGCCTGCTGGCCGATGGCCATGATCATGGCCTG
>JANMFA010000477.1:0-2156 GCA_031377545.1 Hyphomicrobiales bacterium
CACCGCCAACGCCGTCAGCGCTTCATTCAATGCGGTCGGACGGAGATAGATCGCCATCCGCGCCCCACTCACGAAACGCCTAGCTTTTTCTGCAGGCTGGTCGAGGACGTTGTGTACTGGAAGGTCAATCGCTTGTCCGGAAAGACATAGCGATGCACTTTCTGCGCGGCCAGGGCGGCCTCGTGGAATCCCGAAAGAATGAGCTTCAGTTTGCCCGGATAGCGGTTGATGTCACCAATGGCGAAGATGCCCGGTGTCGAGGTTTCGAAGGTTTCCGTACCGACGCTGATGAGATTTTCGTCCAGATTCAGCCCCCATTCTGCAACGGGACCCAGTTTCATCGTGAGGCCGAAGAACGGCAGCAAGGCATTGCAGGCAATGTCGAATATCGCTCCGTCGCTACCCTTGACTGTGGCAGCTGACAGCTTCGGCGCGTCGCCCTTGAGACCGGTAACCTGTCCAAACCGG
The DNA here is from genome assembly GCA_031377545.1 of Hyphomicrobiales bacterium. Classification (GTDB taxonomy): domain Bacteria; phylum Pseudomonadota; class Alphaproteobacteria; order Rhizobiales; family Beijerinckiaceae; genus JADCCX01. Next base: position 469 of record JANMFA010000477.1, read on the forward strand.
AGCGTGACCTTGCCGTCCGCCACCATGGATCGCATCTGCTCGACCGAATGCGGTGCCGCGCGAAACTCATCGCGTCGGTGCAGCAGCGTCAGGCTATTGGCGATGGGAGCGAGGTTCAGCGTCCAATCCAGCGCCGAATCACCGCCGCCGACGATCAGGACATCGCGGCCCCTGAACATGTCCATCTTGCGAACGGCATAGAACACGCCCTCGCCCTCGTAGGTCTCGATGGCCGGAATCGGTGGCTTCTTCGGCTGGAACGATCCTCCGCCCGCCGCCACGAGCACAACCTTCGCCTCGAAAACAGTGCCGGCATCCGTGGTCACGCGGAACTTCGGGGCTTCTGCCGTACCCAGGCTGACGACGCTTTCGACCTGTTGGTTGAGATGGAACTGCGCGCCGAACGGCTCGATCTGCTGCATCAGGTTGTCGACAAGCCCCTGCCCTGTCACCATTGGAAAGCCGGGAATGTCATAGATCGGCTTTTCAGGGTAAAGTTCGGCGCATTGCCCGCCGATCTTCGGCAGAATGTCGACGAGATGGCACTTAATATCGAGCAGACCCAGCTCGAAAACAGCAAAAAGGCCGCAGGGACCCGCGCCGATGATCAGCGCATCGGTCTCGATTGTCGTAACGTCACTCATGAATAGGCTGCATTCCGTTCATCGTTGATGGCGCAAACGATAGAACCGGCCCTGCAGGGTGTCCATAGGTGGAAAACCGGTTTGGAAAGCATTGGCCTTCGCTGCCATGCACTGCTAGCTTTTCCCCAACCCAAACCGTGCCGGAATCCCATGGACTTTACGCTCAGCCCTGAACTTGAAGACGTGCGCCTGCGCACCCGCGCCTTTGTGGCCGAGCACATCCTGCCGCTTGAAGCGGAGCCGGAGAGCTACGACAAGCACGAAAACATCCGCATGGAGGTGCTCAAGCGTGTGCAAGCCAGGGCGCAAGCCGCCGGTTTGTGGTCGCCGCAGGTTTCCAAGGCCCTTGGCGGCATGGGGATACCGATGGTGGGCCAGGCCGCGATGTACGAGGAGGCGAACCGCTCGATTTTCGGGCCGGTCTGCTTCAATTGCTCCGCGCCCGACGATGGCAACATGCGCGTGCTCAGCCAGGTGGCAACCGAAGCGCAGAAGGAGCGCTGGCTGAAGCCAATCATTTCAGGTGCCGTGCGGTCCTCCTTCGCCATGACGGAACCGCATCCGGGCGGCGGGTCCGATCCGGGCATGATGCTCACCAAAGCGGAGCGAAAAGGTGACCGCTGGGTGATTTCAGGCCGCAAATGGTACATCACGGGTGCTGGCGTGGCGCAGCATTTCATCCTGATGGCACGGACATCGGATGACCCGCGCAAGGGACTGACGGCCTTTCTCTTCGACCGTGACCAGCCGGGATGGGAGATCGTGCGGCGCATTGGCATCATGGGACCGGAGGAACATGGCGGGCATTGCGAACTGCTGTTCACCGGCCTTGAGGTGAAGGATGAGGCCGTGCTGATGAATGTGGGTGATGGCCTGAAAGTAACCCAGATCCGGCTTGGCCCTGCCCGGCTGACACATTGCATGCGCTGGCTGGGACTCGCCAAGCGTTCGATGGAAATCGCGCAGGCCTATGTGAACACCCGCGAAGGCTTTGGCGTGAAGCTGAGGGATCGCGAGAGCGTCCAGATCAAACTGGGTCAGGTC
>JANMFA010000485.1:0-3702 GCA_031377545.1 Hyphomicrobiales bacterium
CGCGCTCAAGGCCATTGGCGAGCCGCTCTTTCAGTTCCATCAGCACAACCTGCGTGATCGACGGGATATCGAGCCTCACGGCTTCATCAAGATTGGCCCAGACGAGCTCAGTCAGTTCCGCATCTTCGCCGAATGCGCGCACGACCGTGCCGCCGACCGCTGCAAGTGAAGCCGCAAAGAACCGGGTATCAAAGCGGCGCGGGCGGCCCGGCGGTGTGATCGCGCGTGCCACGAATGTCAGTGCGTCGGGCGTAGGGAACAGGCCCTGATCGGCAAACTCGCGCCACATGCCCTCCGGAGCGCTCTCAGGTGCGCCAAAATCGGAATGACCGATCATCAGGCCGGTTTCCTCGAAGGTCTCACGGATCGCAGCCATCGCCAGTGCCCTGCAGCGCAGAGGTGTCATGCGCGGAGCAGACGCCATCAGCCGCATTTCGGCACGCGGCGACAATGCACCTGATGCCAGCATGATCTTGTCACCCGGGTCCACGCGACCGCCGGGAAACACGAACTTCCCAGGCATGAACTTGAGCTTCATGCTGCGCTTGCCCATCAGCACCTTCGGCTTTTTTGCCTTCAGATCGAGCAGGATCAGCGTGGCCGCATCCACCGGGCGCAGGTTCGCAGAGGTGCGGCTGCGCGTTTCGGAATCAAGCCTCGCCTTCAGCGCTTCGGGCGAAAAGTCGTTCATGGCCGACTGACCCGGGCCCGAGCAGAAGGTGTCTGGGCAGGCAGGGGCTTCGCATGAAAATCACCTCTGGCGTCGAATCCATGCAGGCGAAGTCCCCACTGAAGGCCGATGATCGCCCCTTTGACCGGCTGCATAAGTCCCAGCGTCAGCGCCAGCGTGAACGGCAGCCAGAAGCTGAAATGCGCCCACAATGGCCAAGGGTTTGCAGACATCTCGATCGCCAGGATGATCGGCACGATAATATGGCCCACGATCATGATCGTGACATACGGTGGCAGATCGTCTGACCGTTGGCCGTCCATTCTCTCGTCGCAGCGTGCGCAGACATCGACCGGCTTAAGAAAGGCGCGAAACAGCTTTCCCTCTCCGCAATGCGGGCAGCGGCAACGGAAGCCCTTCCACACAGCATCGCCGGTGGAGCGCTCGCCTGTACTCATGATGCCCATGCTCATTCAGCGTCCCCGCGATTGGCGGCCGAGCTTGCGGTAGGACGGCGTTTCGCCATTGCGGCGACGCGCGCCGCGTTTGCCGGTCGCAGGCTTCATATAGCGACCTTTGGAAAGGATTTCGAACTTTAATGCACCTGCGAACGGGGATGCTTCAGCAAGCCGCACCTCCACGGTGTCGCCCAGCCGGAATGCCTCGCCGGTGCGCTGGCCCACCAGCGCCTGCGCGGCCTCGTCATGGTAGAAGAAATCCGCTCCCAGCGTTCCGGCAGGAACATAACCATCCGCGCCGGTCTTGGTGAGTTTCACGAACAGACCTGATTTTGTCACGCCGGAGATACGTCCGTCGAACTTCGCACCGATCTGGTCCTTGAGATGCGCGGCGACAAGCCTGTCATAGGTGTCGCGCTCTGCCATCATGGCGCGGCGTTCCGTGGCGGAGATTTTCTGTCCGATCTCGCGCAACCTGTCGAGGCTGAGATCAGGCAGGCCATCCTTCCCGAGGTCCAGCGCCTTGATCAGCGCGCGATGCACGATCAGGTCGGCATAGCGGCGGATGGGTGATGTGAAATGGGCGTATTTTCGCAGGTTCAGGCCAAAATGCCCGATGTTCTCCGGTCCATACTCGGCCTGTGCCTGCGACCGGAGCACCATCTCGTTCAGCAGCGGCGCGTGGTCGGTCGTGGCCAAACGTTTCAAAGTGCGGTTGAACAGCGAAGGCCTTATAGAGCCGCCCTTGGGCAGATCGATGTCCAGCGTCTTCAGGAATGCCCGCAGGGTCTCCATCTTGACCGGCGATGGTTCGTCGTGCAGCCGGAACAGCAATCCCTGCCGCTTCTCGATCAGCGTTTCCGCTGCGCAGACATTGGCGAGGATCATCATTTCCTCAATCAGTCGGTGCGCATCGAGCCGGTCACGGAAGACAACGTCACTGATGCGGCCCTCGGCATCAAGCACCAGCTTGCGCTCCGGCAGTTCGAGATCGAGCGGCTCACGGCCTTCGCGCTCCCTCTTCAGGGCCGAATACGCCGCCCAGAGAGGCTTCAGCACGGTTTCAAGAAGTGGCCCAGACGCAGCGTCTGCGTACCCGTCAATCGCGGCCTGCGCCTGCTCATAGGCCAGCTTGGCGTGCGAGCGCATCATGATGCGGTGGAAGCTGTGGGATTTCTTGCGCCCATCGGCACCAATGATCACGCACACGGCGATGGCCGGGCGATCCTTGTCCGGCACCAGTGAACACAGGTCGTTGGAAATGCGCTCTGGCAGCATCGGTACGACGCGGTCGGGAAAATAGACCGAATTTCCCCTGGTCAGTGCTTCGTCGTCCAGCACGGATCCGGGTGTCACATAGGCCGCGACATCGGCGATCGCGATGGAGAGCACAAACCCCTCGGGATTGGCCGGATTGGTATCCTGTGCCGCATGGACCGCATCATCGTGGTCCTTGGCATCAACAGGGTCGATGGTGATCAGCGGCAAGCTGCGCCAGTCCTCGCGGCCCTTGAGTGGCGCGGGTCTGACCGCCTCGGCGGCCTCGATCACCACAGGGGGGAACACATGCGGAATACCATGGAGATGGATCGCGATCAGGCTTGCGGCCTTTTCGGACGAGACATCGCCAAGCCGCTCCACAACGCGTGCTGACGTCAGGCCGAGACGGCTCTCGCGGATTGTCTCGACTGCAATCAGCTCGCCGTCTTCGGCACCTTCGGTGTCATTGGGGCCAATGCTGATCTCGCGGCCAAGCGCCTTCTTGTCCACGGGCAGAAGCCGTCCACCACCGCCGCCATGCGCACGAAAGACACCGATGATTTGCATCGGGCGCTTCGCCAGCACCTTGAGCACGCGGGCGTGGATGCCGCCGAAATCGCGGGCATTGCTGATCCGGTCGATCTTGAGGATCACATGATCGCCCACGCCAGGCGGGAACTTGTCGCGTCGGCTGGTGTGGACGATCAGCGATGGCGCTTCGCCGTTATTCCAGTCCAGCGGTTTGGCGATGAGATCGCCGTCGCGGTCGCGCCCGGTGATCTCGGCCGGGAAGACCGGAGGCAGGCGTGCCAGCGAACCGCTGGTATCGGCGGTGGGCTTGCCTGTGTCTCGGGGTTTTCGGGCCATATGCGTGCGCGCCTTCCTTCTCCCTTGGGAGAAGGTGGTCGGCGGATGCCGACCGGATGAGGGAAAACCACGACGGTCAGGGATTTGCCCTCATCCGTCATGCTTCGCATGACACCTTCTCCCGAGGGAGAAGGAAACAACAAGCATCACTTTTTCTTCGTTGCAGCCTTCGCAGCCACCTTCTTCGGTGCCGCTTTCTTTGCAACCTTCTTGGCAGGCGCTGCCGCCTGCCGTGCCCGGATCAGATCCACCGCCTGCTCAAGTGTGATCTTGTCCTTCTCGATGGCCTTGGGGATCGTGGCGTTGACGTCGTTCCATTTGACGTAGGCACCGTACTTGCCATCCAGCACCTGGATTACGCCACCTTCGGGATGGTCGCCGATCGGCGTGCCTGCAGGTGCCGAGCGGCTGAATTTGCCCGGACCCTTGGCGAGCTTGGTCGCGATC
>JANMFA010000486.1:0-12656 GCA_031377545.1 Hyphomicrobiales bacterium
CCCGTACCGCAGCGCTGGCAGGCCCGTGTGTCCTCGCCGTTCTTGCCGCGCGGAAACAGATGCGGTCCAAGCAGATCGTCTAACTTGTCCAGCACTTCGGTCGTGCGCAATTCCTTCGTTCCGCCAATGGCCGCCGAGAAATCCCGCCAGAAGTTCCGCATCACCTCTTTCCACTCGATCTCGTTGTTCGAGACCCGGTCGAGCTCGTTTTCGAGGTTGGCAGTGAAATCAAATTCCACGTAACGCGCGAAGAAGCTTTCGAGGAACGCCGTCACCAGCCGACCCTTGTCCTCGGCGACGAGGCGTTTCTTTTCGATCCGCACATATTCGCGGTCGCGCAGCACCTGCAGGGTAGAGGCCTAGGTGGAGGGTCGGCCGATGCCGAGCTCTTCCATCTTTTTGACGAGGGATGCCTCGGTGAAACGCGGTGGCGGCTCGGTGAAATGCTGCGTCGCCGCGATCTTCTCGCGGGCCAACGCGTCATTTCTGCGCATGAGCGGAAGGCGACCGCCTTCTTCGTCGTCCTCGTCGTCCTTGTCCTCGGTGTAGAGCGTCAGGAAGCCGTCAAAACGGACGACCTGGCCGGTGGCGCGCAGGTCAAGCTTGCGGAACTTCTGCTCAAGAGACGCCGCTTGCGCGCCTGTTGCCGCATCGGCCAGGATATCGACCGTGGTGCGCTCCATCTCGGCGCTTTCCATCTGGCTCGCCATGGTGCGCTTCCAGATCAGCTCATAGAGCTTGTACTCCTCGCCGCCGATGTACTGGCGGACATCCTCGGGCTTACGCCAGACATCGGTCGGGCGGATGGCCTCGTGGGCTTCCTGGGCGTTCTTCGCCTTGGTGGAATAGGCCCGCGCGGTGCCGGGCAGATAACGGTCGCCGTAATTGTTGGCGATCAGGCTGCGCACGGCCGTGATCGCCTCCGGTGCCATCTGCACGCCGTCGGTGCGCATATAGGTGATGAGACCGACGGTCTCGCCGCCGATATCGACGCCCTCGTAGAGCTTCTGCGCCACGCGCATGGCTATGGCGGGAGCCATTCCGAGTTTGCGCGATGCTTCCTGCTGCAATGTGGAGGTCGTGAATGGCGGATACGGATTGCGGCGCGCAGGCTTCGATTCCACCGATGTGACGGTGAAGTTAGCGGCATCGAGTGCTTTCTTGAAGGCCTGGGCTTCCGCTTCCGTGCCGACGTCGAGGCGCGTAATCTTCTGTCCGTCGGCACCTGCAAGCCGTGCCTCGAAGATGTCTCCCGTTCCGGTTTTCAGCGTGGCGACAAGGGACCAGTATTCACGCGCCACGAAGCGCTCGATATCCATCTCGCGGTCACACACCAGACGCAGCGCCACGGATTGCACGCGGCCAGCCGAGCGGGCACCTGGCAGTTTCCGCCACAGCACTGGGGAAAGGTTGAACCCCACGAGGTAATCCAGCGCGCGCCGCGCCAGATAGGCATCGACCAGCGCCTGATCGATCGGGCGGGGGTTCGCCATCGCCTCTTCCACCGCTTGCTTGGTGATGGCGTTGAACGTCACGCGCTCGACCTTCACGTCCTTCAGGACTCGACGGCTCTTGAGTATTTCGAGGATATGCCAGGAAATCGCTTCGCCCTCGCGGTCCGGGTCGGTTGCAAGAATGACCTTTTCCGAGCCCTTGGCGGCTGCCGCGATGTCCGACATGCGCTTGGTGGCTTTGCTGTCGAGTTCCCACAGCATGGCGAAATCAGCCTCGGGATCGACCGAGCCGTCCTTTGACGGCAGGTCACGCACATGGCCGAACGAGGCCAGGACCTCATAATTCTTGCCCAGGTATTTATTGATTGTCTTCGCCTTGGCCGGCGACTCGACAATAACGAGATTTGTCACGCTGAAAGCCCCTGCAGCGACAATGCGCTGGTGAAGAAGAGGCGCGATACATGGGGAAGAGCGGCACGCATGTCAAACGAACGCTTGTCGTGTTGGCAATTTCTCTCTACCCCATGGTCTTCGACATGAGCAAAACAACGCCGTCGAATTTCATCTTTCCGCACAAGCACCTGCTGGGCATCCAGGGGCTGTCGCGTCCCGACATCGAGCAGCTTCTGGAGCTGGCGGATGAAGAGGTGAGTCTGTCCCGCCAGGTCGAAAAGAAGAAATCGGTTCTGCGCGGACGCACCCAGATCAACCTGTTCTTCGAGCCATCGACGCGCACGCAGGCCTCGTTCGAACTGGCGGGCAAGCGGCTTGGGGCCGACGTCATGAACATGTCGGTCGCCAATTCCTCCGCCAAGAAGGGCGAAACGCTGATTGACACGGCGATGACATTGAATGCCATGCGCCCCGACCTGATCATTGTGCGCCACCACGCCGCCGGAGCGGTACAGCTCTTGTCCCGCAAGGTCGATTGCTCGGTCGTCAATGCCGGAGACGGTGCGCATGAACACCCCACCCAGGCATTGCTGGATGCCCTGACGATCCGGCGTGCCAAGGGCCGCGTGGAAGGTCTCGTTGTGGCGATTTGCGGGGATATCCTCCATTCTCGCGTGGCCCGCTCCAACATGATCTGTCTGGCTGCCTTGGGCGCGCGCGTTCGGCTGATTGCGCCGGCGACACTGCTCCCGCCGGGCATCGAGCGTTTCGGCTTCGAGATCTTTCACGACATGCGGCAGGGCCTGAAAGATGTTGATATCGTCATGATGCTGCGCCTTCAGCGCGAGCGCATGCACGGCTCCTTCATCCCGTCGACCAAGGAGTATTTCCGCTATTTCGGTTTGGACGAGGACAAGCTTGCGATGGCGAAGCCCGATGCGCTTGTCATGCATCCCGGCCCGATGAACCGTGGTGTCGAAATCTCCACGGATGTCGCCGACGGCGCGCAATCCCTGATCCGGGAACAGGTTGAAATGGGCGTCGCGGTGCGCATGGCCGTGCTGGAAGCGCTGGCGCGGCGGTTGCCGAATTGACGCAGCGGCACAGCCCCTGGCGAATCGAGGGTCATGCCATCATCAGCGACAACGATTGTATCGCCGATGCAGCGGGTCACGTGCCGCAAAGCCTGAGAAACGATGCGGACTGGGCCTATTTCCAGCGTCATCTGGATGAAGCCGCTCTCGTCGTTACCGGGCGCAAGGGACACGAGGCGCATCCCAACAAGCCGGGTCGACGCCGTCTTGTCTTCACGACCACTGCACGAAATTCCGGCTTTGCAATCGGTGACGACATCAGTTTTCTTGATCCGGCCCGATTTGGTTTTCATGAAGCGGTTCAGTTGCTTGCTCCAGTTGGCGGAATCATCGCCATCACCGGTGGAACTGCGGTTTTCGACTGGTTTGCCCAAAGGCGGTTGTTCACGGCGTTCCATCTTGGCCGCGCCATGGGTGTGACAATCAGGAGTGGGCGGCGCATGTTTTCGGACGCAAACCCCGCTGAGGAACAGCTGTTCACACTTGGCCTCACACAGCAGAAGACGCAGGTTCTCGATGAGCTGAATGGCGTTTCCATGACTGTTTTCTCAGTTCCGGACCCTTCTGCAAAGGAAGTTTAACCAAGGCGGCGTATCCTTGCGTCAGTTGAGTCTGGAGTGCGTGTCAGTGCAAAATCCGTCGTTTGGCTCGGAATGGAATGATCGTGCAGGATTTGTCGCTGCCATAGCAGTGATCAATCCCGTAATCCTCACGGCCTATGTGCTGTTCTGGCATGAACGCGGCGGCGGCTTTGAATTCTGGCTGATTGGAATGGGTCTGACATTCATCGTCTGCCTGATCGCCGGCTCCTTCATGTTGCTCGTAATCGTTACCGACAGGCGCAAGCGCGCGCGCGATATCCGCAAGAAGATGATGTGGGAGGGCGTGCTGCCCTACAACGCCGCGAAGGCAAGGGCGGAGAAATCCGTCGAAGCCGGTTGATAATTGTGCCAACCGGGGCGTCGCCGCTCAAATAGGGTTGTCCTTGGCTCAACCGGGGCCTAAACCCCGGTTCTGACATGCCAGATCAATCCTATCCCCCGCTGCTTCTCACCCATGGTCGCATCGTCGATCCCGCTTCCGGCAGGGACGGTCCCGGAGGCGTTCTGATCGAGAACGGCGTCGTCCGTGATGTTGGCGCCCATCTCAGCCAGCTGAAGCCAATGAACGGTGTGACGGTGCAGAACTGTCACGGGGCAGTGATCGCACCTGGCCTCGTCGACATGCGCGTATTTGTCGGCGAACCGGGTGAAGAACACCGGGAAACCTTCCGCACTGCTGGCCTTGCGGCAGCGGCTGGCGGCATAACCACGATCATCTGCCAGCCCAATACAAAGCCGCCGCTCGATGACGCGCCATCGATCGATTTCGTGAAGCGCCGGGCGAAAGACCGCTGCATCGTGCGCGTATTGCCCATGGCGGCGCTTTCCAAGGGCCTGCAGGGCCAGGAGATGACGGAATTCGGCCTGCTCAAGGAGGTCGGTGCCGTCGCCTATACCGATGGCCTGCACTCCGTCACCAATGCGCAGGTCATCCGTCGGGCTCTGACATACGGCCAGATGTTCGATGCACTGATCGTGCAATATTGCGAAGACCCCGATCTCGTGGGTGAAGGCGTGATGAACGAGGGTGAGTTCGCGGCACGGCTCGGCCTGCACGGCGTGCCTGCCATGGCGGAAACAGTGATCCTCGAACGCGATATGCGGCTGCTGGCGGCTTGTGGAGGGCGCTATCATGCGGCGCTCGTATCCTGCACGGGATCACTTGATGTGCTGCGCAGCGCCAAGGCAGCCGGCCTCAAGGTGACGGCCAGCGTCTCGATCAACCATCTGACATTCAACGACAACGACGTTGGCCAGTACCGCACGTTCTTCAAGCTTGCACCGCCGTTGCGCAGCGAGGACCAACGGCTGGCACTGGTGGAGGCCGTCGCTGAAGGCCTGATTGACGTCATCGTCTCGGATCACAACCCGCAGGACGTCGAAACCAAGCGCCTCACCTTTGCCGAGGCGGCCCATGGCGCTGCGGGGCTGGAAACCATGCTGTCGGCGGGCCTGCGCCGTGTGGAAGCCGGCCAGCTAACCCTGCCGCGCCTGATCGAGGCGCTTTCCACCACCCCGTCCCGCATCCTTGGCCTGCCCACGGGCACGCTTGCGGTGGGCGCACCCGCGGATGTGATCGTATTCGATCCGGAGGAGCCCTGGGTTTGTGATCCAACCGAAATGCACGGACGCTGCAAGAACACACCATTTGACGGCGCGAAGATGGTGGGTCGAGTCAAGACGACGGTCGTGGGCGGCCGGGTGGTGTTCGGGGGTAATGCCGCGGCAGGCTGACGCTAACGTGTCAATTCCGGCATCACAATTTCACGGATGAACCGCACATCTCCGCCGCGCTGGTCCCTCGTCTGGGTCTTGGCGATGACGATCTTCAGATCCGGCACGACGTAGATCAGCTGCCCGCCATAGCCGAAAGCGCCATAAGCACGATGCTGCCGGTCTGGCGTGCGGAAGATGTACCATTGATAGCCATACGGCGTGTTGCTCACCGGACCGCCAGCATTATGCGCGGTCAGCATGTCCGAGAGATAGGCCTGCGATACGATCTGCTGGCCATTCCACTCGCCGTTGTTCAGCACCAGCTGGCCGATTTTCAGCATATCATCAAGGGTGAGTTGCAGGTTGTGCCAGCCCATGGTGTTGCCTTGCGCGTCCTGTCGCCACCTGACGTTGGAAATGCCGAGCCGACCGAGAAGATGGTCGTGGGCAAAACGTTCAAGAGGCACGCCCGCTGCGCGTGCGAGCGCTATGCCGAGAAGATGCGACGTGGCGTTGTCGTACTGGAATTTCTCGCCCGGCTGATATGCGAAGGGACGTTTCAGGGCGTCTGCGAAGAAGAATGGCGGAACGTCGGTATCCTTGCTCTCCCAGCCGCCGGACATGGTCAGCATATGCCGGATCGTGACGGAACGGTTACGAGGATCGAGAGCATCGCTCTGCGCTTCGACCAGATATCTTGCCAGTGGATCGTCGAGCGAAGCGATGACGCCCTTGTCGAGGGCTATGCCGTAGAGAATGCCAAGCACACTCTTTGTCACGGAAGCCACGTTCTGTGGAACATCCGGCCCGGTTGGCTGGCGATAGCCCACTGTCGAATCGCTGTTCCGGAAATAGGCATAGGCCAGTTTCTGGTCGCGCAGGATGCCAAAGCTTGTAATGCGCGGCAACTCGGACGCAAGCAGACGATCAAGCTGTGATGCAAGGTCAGCCCCGAACCCGAGCACGCCCGGTTCCGTATGCTGCCATACAGGCTTGGTGTTCTGCGCGATGGCAGGCAGGACAAGACAAAGATGAATGGCTGCTGCGCCGTGCCAGACGATCTTTCGCATGTTTGAGCCTGCCTGTTGCGTGGTTACCATCAATTCGCAGATTTGACTCATCGGTCAAAGTATTTTGACCGAGGTGCGACTTGGCACTAACCTGTGCCGATGAACGCTCATACTCCGCAGCAAGATCTCCGCATCACAACCCACCCCTCCGTTTGCCCGCACGACTGCCCGTCGGCCTGCGCACTCGATGTCGAGGTGATCGACGGCAAGACCATCGGGCGCGTGCGCGGTGCGGAGGACAATTCGTACACCGCGGGTGTGATCTGCGCGAAGGTGGCGCGCTACGCCGAACGCATCCACCATCCGGATCGCCTGCTGCACCCGATGAAGCGGACGGGTCCGAAGGGATCCGGCCAATTCGAGCGGATCAGCTGGGACGAGGCGCTCGAAACGGTCGCTGCCGCCATGCTGAAGGCGGAGAGGGAATTCGGTGCGGAAAGCGTCTGGCCCTACTATTACGCTGGAACAATGGGCCGCGTGCAACGCGATGGCATCAACCGCTTGCGCCACACGAAGAAGTATTCCGGCTTCTATCAGACGATCTGCATCAACACCGCCTGGGGCGGGTTCATGGCGGGCACGGGAAAGCTCGCCGGCGTCGATCCACGCGAGATGGCGCAATCCGATTGTGTCGTGATCTGGGGCACCAACGCTGTCGCCACGCAGGTCAATGTGATGACCCACGCCATCCGCGCCCGCAAGGAGCGCGGAGCCAAGATCGTCGCCGTCGACATATACATGAACGACACGATGAAGCAGGCCGATATGGCGCTCCTCCTGCGTCCCGGCACGGATGGCGCGCTGGCCTGCGGCGTCATGCACGTGCTCTTCCGCGAGGGGCTGGCTGACCGCGAGTATATGGCGCAGTACACGGATTGCCCGGAAGAGCTGGAGGCCCATCTCAAGACGCGCACGCCGGAATGGGCAGCCGGGATCACAGGGCTGTCCGTCGCGCAGATTGAGGCTTTCGCCCGGCTCGTGGGCCATACGAAGAAGACCTATTTCCGCCTGGGATATGGCTTCTCACGTCAGCGCAATGGCGCGAGCAACATGCATGCGGCGCTGTGCATCTCCGCCGTGACGGGCGCGTGGCTGCATGAGGGGGGAGGGGCCTTCCACAACAACGGAGGCATCTATCACCTGCACACCGGCCTGATCGAAGGGCTGGACCATTTTGATCCGAAGGTGCGCAAGCTGGAGCAGGCCGCCATCGGGCGCATTTTGACCGGTGACGCCTTCGCCTTGCGCAATGGACCGCAGGTGAAGGCGATCCTGATTCAAAACACCAATCCCGTGAGCGTCTGCCCGGAGCAGGAACTGGTGAAGCAGGGCTTTGCCCGCGATGATCTTTTCGTGGCGGTCCACGAGCAGTTCATGACCGAAACGGCGAAATACGCCGATATCCTCATGCCCGCCACGATGTTCATGGAGCATGATGATTTCTACACCGGTGGCGGCCATATGCACATCATGCTGGGCGGCAAGCTGATCGATGCGCCGGGCGAGGCCAAAGAGAATCATTGGGTCATCGCAGAGATCGCAAAGCGTGTCGGGGCCGAGCATCGCGGCTTTGGCATGAGCATCCCCGAGATCATCGACGAGACATTGCAGAAATCCGGCTGGGGCACGTACGCCGAGATCAAGGCGAACAAATGGATCGTCTGCCAGCCGAGTTTCGAGACCGCCCATTACATCAACGGTTTCGCCTATCAGGATCGCAAATTCCGCTTCAGCCCGGATTGGGAGAAGGTGCCCTATGCCAAGGACGGCATGATGGGCCCGTGGAAGGACATGCCCACATTGCCCGACCACTGGGCCGTGACAGAGAGACCGGACCAGACCTATCCGTTCAAGCTCGCGACCTCGCCATCACGCAGCTACCTCAACTCCACCTTCACCGAAACGCCGGGCTCGCAGAAGCGCGAGGGTGGCCCGTCGCTGATGATGCATCCCGACGACATCGAGCGCATGGGCCTCGCCGAGGGCGGCGAGGTGATGATCGGCTCGCCGCGCGGCGGGGCGGTGCTGGTGGTGAAGCGCTTTGACGGCGTGCAGCCCGGCGTGGTGATCGCCGAGGGCATCCATCCCAATGCAGCCCACAAGGGCGGCAAGGGCATCAACACGCTCACAGATGCTGCGCAGGTCGCGCCGTTTGGCGGGGCGGCGTTCCACGACAACAAGGTTTGGGTGAGGGCGGCTTAGAGGTCCGGGCCGATCGTGCACAATACGGTTCGCCTCATCCTGAGGTGCTGAGAAAAGCAGAGCCTCGAAGGATGCACGGCACTTGCGCAGGCATCACATTGCAAGGCGCTCAACCATTGTGAGCCCTTCGAGCCTCGCCAAGGGGCCCGCACCTTGGGATGAGGTCGATTGGAGCTTGCCAGTCGCTTTTTCCCATGCTGATTGCCTGAAGGGAACGCAAGGAAACACCCCATGTCGCTGGGCAAACTGTCATCGCTGCTGAAGCGCTTCATCGAGAAGGGCACGCTGAACGTCATCGATATGGCGGGTGCCCGTAGCGTGTTTGGCAGCGGCAAGGATGGCCCGTCTGTCACGGTGCGCATGAAGGACGCGAAGGTCGTGGACAAGATTTTCTGGAACCCGGAACTCGCCTTTCCCGAGGCGTATATGGAAGACCGCATCGCCTTCGAGGAAGGGTCCACGGTCTATGACCTGCTGATGCTGTTCTCGGTGAATTGCAAGGCGCTCGGCGGGCATCCCGTGCAGCAGGCTTTGCGGAACGGCTGGCGCGCTCTGCGGCGTTTCCAGCAGCAGAACTCGATCCTTCAGGCTTCAAAGAACATCAAGCATCACTACGACATCAAGCCGGAATTCTATCGGCTCTGGCTTGATCCCACGATGAACTATTCGTGTGCCTATTACACCCATCCTGACAATTCCCTGGAACAGGCGCAGATGGACAAGATGCGCCATATCGCGGCGAAACTTCGGCTTCAGCCCGGAATGAGCGTGGCTGAAGTCGGCTCCGGCTGGGGCGGGTTAGCGTGCTATCTCGCGAAGAACTTCGGCGTTACGGTCACGTCGGTGTCGCTGTCGCCGGAGCAGATCGCGGTGGCGAAGCAGCGGGCCATCGACATGGAGGTGGCGGACAAGGTGACGTTCCTGGAACAGGACTACCGCAACATGACCGGCACCTATGACCGTGTCATCTCGATTGCCATGATGGAAGCCATCGGCATTGGCAATTTCGACAATTACTTCACCAAATTGAAGAGCCTGATGAAGCCCGGCGGCTACGGCCTCGTCCACGCCATCGGCCGCATGTCACCGCCGGGAACAACGGCACCGTTCATCCGCAAGTACATCTTCCCCGGCGGCTACTGCCCGGCAATGTCGGAGGTTTTTGCTGCGACCGAGCGCACCGGCACCTGGGTCGCGGATTGCGTGATCCTGCGCCTGCACTACTACTGGACGCTGAAGGCCTGGCGCGAGAATTTCGAGAAGGTCCGCGATCACGCGGTGGCGATGTATGACGAGAAATTCTGCCGGATGTGGGAGTTCTACCTCATCTCCTGCGAGTTGGGCTTCCTGCACGGCTCCAACATGATCTACCAGATCATAATCAGCGAGAAGCGCGACGATACGCCAGTACTGCGTGATTTCATCCAGGACGACGAGCGTGCACTGCTGGCAAGAGGCATCTGATGCCGCTCTATTTTGCCTACGGCGCCAACATGGATGTCGCGGCGATGGCGCAACGGTGTCCGTCGTCGAAACCTGTGGGCCTCGCACGTCTGCCGCGCCACCGCTGGATCATCTCGACCGATGGCTATGCCAATGTGGTGCGTGATCCGCGCCGGGATGTGCACGGCATGCTGTGGGAGCTGGCGCTGTGCGACGTGCCCGTTCTCGACCGTTTCGAGGATGTGCCGAGGCTCTACCGCAAGGTGAACCAGCCTGTGATTTCGGTCGCGGGTATCCGCCGTGCGCTCGTCTATGTCGGCAGGGCGGGAGAAGTCGGCAGGCCACGACCGGGCTATCTGGATGACGTAATCCGTGCTGCACAGGTCGCGGGGCTTTCGAGCACCACAGTGGCGGACATGCGTAAATTCGGCGATGTCCGGCCCGGCATCGCGGCCCCCGCGACAGCGGCGAAACTGCAGAAATGGGTCTGGGCGCCCTGATCACGCGGCAGGTGGAACAAATGCCTGCGCGATTGTCCTGAAGACCGGCATTTCCTCAAGCCGGGCGCAATGCTCGCGAAGTGCTGGCATATCGTTCAGCGAAATGCTCCCACGATGTGCGTCGGTTGCAAAACGCAGCACGCAGGCCACGGCGATATCGGCATGTCCGATGCGCTCGCCGAACCAATAGGGGCTTTTCCTGCCGGCGCGATCCGCCTCCAGGACAGCGAGTGTGGCCTCGATCTGCGCGAGGCATCGCTTGATCCACAGGTCGGATGCTTCCTTGTGCAGCAGCTTTTCATAGAAAAGGCTGACCGCCTTCTCGCCTAGCCCTGTGGCCAGTGAAGCCACCCTCAAGGCCCGATGTCGTGCCGGTTCCGCCTTGGGATACATGGCAAGGTCTTCGGGCACGAGACTGTCCAGATAATCGAGCATGCTGTGGCTCTCCACCAGCACCTCGCCGTCGTCCAGAACCAGTGTCGGCACGCGCGTCAGCGGATTATACGCCCGTAGCGTGTCGGCATCCCCGAAGGTGGACCACGTGCGATGCTCGAACGCCAGGCCGTAGAGCGTCAGGGCAATGCCGACCCGGCGCACGAACGGGGAATCATATTGTCCGATCAGGATCATGGCATGGTCTCCTCAGGCGAGGAGCCTGCCATATCCTGTCCGGTGACCGCAAGGTTACGGGGAGCGGCGCACCACGCCATCCTTGATGAACATCTCGAACGGCGTCGTGCCGGACGCGCTGCCGTCCTTTGCACGCCATTTGCCATTGGCGCAGAGGATGCCGCCCTGTTTGGGCAGCGCGTCAAAGGTGATTTCGTTCTGGAATGTGGCTCCGTCGGGCATCTTCACCGAGAAATCCGTGACACAGGCATTTCCCGAAATGACAGGCTTGTAGCCATCAATCATCACGCCACCCCCCCCCGTGCTCTCGAACGGGTTGACGAGGCGCGCCCAGCTTTCATAGGCGGGTTCCTGCGCCCGGACGGACTGAAAGGCTGCGAGTGCAATGAGAACGGCGGAGGCGCCGAGCGCGAGGCGGACCATGGGTTTCTCCCGGGACAAAGGGTTGCGTTGCTGCGGATACCCACAGAAGGCAAGCTTGGATGCACGATGATCGCGACTTCTCATTTCGCCAATGACATGACCGCTCAGGGGATGAAATTGAGATCGAGCGCTGCAAGGAATTTATAATGGCTGCGACAACTGCGTCGAAGTGGGGCGACTTTGAGCGATCGGCCTGTTGTCAAAAAAGCAACGCATCGTTGCAATTTGAATGCCCGGAAGTCAACTTGCGCTGACATCTCGTGCAAAATTGTTGCATCATCGCAATCTACAGGCGAATCTATTAGGGTTTCCATTTGCATGGCAACAAATACGTAAAAATAGCCCATTTACCCAAGGAATCAATCGTGCCATAATTCAATGTAATCCAAAGTAGGCAGTTTAATGATCGACTGTTGTAAAGTTTTGTTTTCTTTTACTGATAAAATATTAAGATCTGATGGTATTGTCCCTATCGAGAACGCTGTTCAAGAGTTAGTGATAGAATTGGGCTTTCTGTATGTCACTTGCGCCACGGTCCGACAGTTCCAGGGTGTTTTCCTCCATGAGTCCAATTTTCAGACGTGGCCAGCGGCTGCTGCACGCCAGTTCATTTCGAGTGACCTTTTTCGACATGATCCCATTATTATGCGTTCGAGGCAGGAATCCACGGCGTTTTTCTGGCAGTTCGACGCATATAATTTGTCGGACCCACATCATGCCGAGATTCTGGCCATCCGCACCGCCGCTGGCGTCACCGGCGGATGCTGCGCTCCCGTGCCTGAGCGCGTCGGCGGTCAAACAGCAGGGCGTCTTGTTCTGTATGTTACCGGCAGAGGATTTGATCAAAGTCGCGAGATTCGGCTAACCTTACAGCTCGCTGCCGCTCAGGTCGCGGCTCGTCTCGCTGATGTGAAATCGAGCATTGTCCCAAACATGAACGATGCCGATACCCGTTTCTTCGACACGACGGGCCTTCTCTCCAGCCGGGAACGCACAATCTTGTCCTGGGTCGCTTCGGGCAAATCAAGTTGGGAAATTGGCCAAATCCTGAAGATCAGCGAGCATACCGTTAACACTCACATTGAGAAGGCCCTCGTCAAGTTCGGCGCTGCCAACCGCACGGAGGCGG
>JANMFA010000496.1:0-2829 GCA_031377545.1 Hyphomicrobiales bacterium
TCCGTACCAATGAACGCGATCCGCGCGACGAGGCCAACCGGGCCTTCAAGCTGCCGGGTGACCATCCACGCGTCATGGGTGGCAAGGTCGGCGTGCTTGTGCTCAATCTGGGAACGCCTGACGGAACGGGTTACTGGCCCATGCGCCGTTATCTCTCGGAATTCCTGTCCGACAAGCGCGTCATCGACTGGCCGGCAGCCGTCTGGCAACCCATCCTTCAGGGGATCATTCTGTCGATCCGTCCGGGCCGCAAGGGCAAGGACTACGATACGATCTGGAACAAGGAGAAAAACGAGGGCCCGCTGCTGACGATCACGCGCAGCCAGTCGGAAAAACTGGCGACGGAACTGGGTGTGCTGTCTGACAAGATTATCGTGGATTTTGCCATGCGCTATGGCAACCCGGCGACTGGTCCTGCCATCGAGAGCCTCCTCAAGCGGGGCTGCGACCGGATCCTGCTTTTGCCAATGTATCCGCAATATTCCGTCGCTACCTCGGCCACTGCCGCAGATCAGGCGTTCCGCCAGCTCATGAAAATGGAATGGCAGCCCAGCGTCCGTGTCGCTCCGCCCTGGCATGATGATCCGGTCTATATCGACGCGCTGGCCGAGAGCGTGCGCGAGCATGTCGCCACCCTCGATTTCGAGCCAGACGTGCTGCTGGCGTCGTTTCACGGCGTGCCCAAGCGCTACCTGATGAAGGGCGATCCCTATCATTGCCAGTGCGTCAAGACGGGTCGGCTTTTGCGCGAAGCCCTGAACTGGCCGAAAGACAAGTTCGTACAGACCTTCCAGTCCCGTTTCGGTCCGGAGGAATGGCTGAAGCCTTATACCGATGAAACGGTGGAAAGCCTCGCCAAGTCAGGCGTCAAGCGCATGGTCATGATTGCGCCCGGCTTCTCGGCGGATTGCCTGGAAACGCTTGAAGAGCTCGATGTTGAGAACCGCGAGATCTTCGAGCACAACGGCGGCGAGCATTTCTCGTACATCCCGTGCCTCAACGACAGCGACCTTGGCGTGAAGGTGATGAAGCACGTCGTGATGCGCGAACTGGGCGGGTGGGTTTAAACCTCCAGCCGGAACGGCACGCCTTCAAAACAGTCCTGGCCGCGACCTATGCTTTCGGCTGCCGTGATCATGCGGCCCTGCCGGCCCAGCAACTGATCGGCAACCGCCACCAGCCGAAGGTTGGGTGTGGCCGTTGGAGAGCGGGAACGGATGAGATCGGCAATGCCCTTTTCGTCGCGCTGCGGATCGAGCGCACAGGCCGTGATCATGGCGGCTGCCGTCGAGCGGCTGACGCCTGCGTAGCAATGGACAACCATGGGCTGTGCCTTGTCCCACGTCTTCACGAAGGCCAGCAGACGTTGCACATGCTCCTCGCCCGGGATGATATGCCCGTCCAGTGGCTCCAGAATATCGCTCATCGCAATATAGAGATGCCGGTCCTCTGCGATCGATGCGGGTCTTGTCACCGGAGTCTGGGCATTGATCAGCGTCAGCACATGGCTGGCATCGATCTCGGCCACCGTGCGCGGCAGGCGGGCGAGCGAACAGACTTGCAGGAAGGGCATTCAGGGCTCCCGTCTAGGTGCTAGCCAATGCACCGGACAATGTTTCGAACCGCGCCTTGAAGGCGCTTTCCGCCTGCTCTGTGGTCCAGGGATCAAGCATGTCGAGGATACGCCGGGGCAGGTTCACCGGTCCACCGAAAAACCGCTCGGCCTCCTCCCGCGAGAACCCAGCGAGCTGCGTGGCTTCGTGATAGGCCGCAATCGCATCGGCGTCCTTGGTCAGCACCTTGACCGCACCCTTGATCTCCGGCGGCAGGCCAAAACGGATCATCACCGCGGCCAGAATGCGTGCCTCGACGCCCTTGTAGGCATCGCCGAGCACTGCCTTGAAGGGCGAGATGATGTCACCGATCACATATTCCGCCGCGTCATGGAGCAACACGGCAAGGGCCGTTCTTGGCGGCATGTCCAGCAGGCTGTTTTGTGCGATGGCCTCCACGAGCAGCGAGTGTTGCGCCACTGAAAAGGGATAGGGGCCCTTGGTCTGCCCATTCCAGCGTGCGACGCGGGCGAGACCATGGGCGATATCCTCGATCTCCACATCGAATGGCGAGGGATCAAGCAGGTCGAGCCTGCGGCCCGAGAGCATGCGCTGCCACGCACGGGGTGGGGGAGTTTTTTTGGCCATTGATCGCCGAAGCCGGGCGCGTCTCAATCTAGTTCTGCGCGCCTCTCAGTGTCACAGTTGCAAGACCAGCGCCGATCAGCAGGGTTCCACCGGCCTTGTTGAAGAGGCCGATAGCGCGCTCGTTGCGAACCAGCGACCGCGCGCGGCTGGCAATGAGCCCG
Organism: Hyphomicrobiales bacterium; assembly: GCA_031377545.1. GTDB lineage: Bacteria > Pseudomonadota > Alphaproteobacteria > Rhizobiales > Beijerinckiaceae > JADCCX01. Next base: position 2,363 of record JANMFA010000496.1, read on the forward strand.
TAACCCAGCGCATTGGCGAAAGCGAGCACCAGAAAGGTTGCCTCGAAGATGAGAAGCTGTGGCCAGAATGGGCTGCCCTGATCAAGGAACTGAGGCAGGAATGCCACGAAAAAGGTGATGCTTTTGGGGTTCAGGGCCGTGACGAGCCAGGCGTGACCAACCATTCTGATTGCCGTGGCAGCGCTCGTCCGTGGTTCTGCGTCGAGCTTGGCGCCCGCCCGCCAGAGTTTGACACCAAGCCAGACGAGATAGGCTGCTCCCACCCATTTGAGAACCGTAAACAGCGTCGCGGATGTAGCGAGCAATGCACCGATGCCAAGCATGGACAGTGTCATGGCCGTGAAGTCGCCCAGAGCCACACCCACAGCCGTCGGCAGCGCGGCGCGCCAGCCTTGGCCGAGCCCGTACGACATCACCAGAAGAATCGTCGGGCCGGGTATGACAAGAAGAACGATGGATGCGGCAAC
>JANMFA010000497.1:0-10662 GCA_031377545.1 Hyphomicrobiales bacterium
GAAAGCGCCTCTTCGTTGACCGCCTTCTGCTCCTCGCTGGACAATTCCAGATTTCGGATGGCTGCTTGAAGCTCGGTCCGGGTCGTGTCCAGCTCCCGTTCCAGATCCGTGATGCGCGCATGATCGCCTGATGAAGACCTATCGTCGCGTTTGGTCCTAACGGCCGTGCTGCTTGCCGCCGGATGGCTCTTGCGGTCCGTCTCAAGAAATCCGACGAGCAGCAGTTCCTCGCCGTCGTGGTCAAGGGAATGGACCTCGATGGTGCAAGCGCGCCCCGTGCTGGCCGGGTCGATCAATGCACCGTCCACGCTGACATGGGGATGCTCCGGGCTCGCCTGCTGGATCGCGGCCCGCAACCTGACGCGTGCCTCTTTCGGCACCATCCCGAGCAGGTCGTTGGTAGGATGACCTTCCGCGTGGTGCAGATAGCGATCCGTGGGACCCAGGAAATAGAGGCATTCCATCTTGCGGTTGATCAGCACAAGTGCCGGCGCATAGGTCTTGAGCGCCATGCGCCGGGCAAGCTCCGCCAGTGCACTCTGGCGCGATGGAGCGGCAACAGCGGGGCCGGACAGACGGGTCGCACGGCCATCGCTCTTGCCAAGCACAAAGCCGACATCACCGGGCCGGGCACGGCCGACCTGTCGATAAAGTCGCTGGGGCTTCGAGATGATCTCGAACCGGCCATCCACGTTCCCGGCAGTCTCCGAACTGCCGAGCAGCAGCAGGCCACCCTGGCGAAGCGCGAAGTGAAACAGCGAAATCACCTTCGCCTGAGCTTCCGGCCCGAGATAGATCAACAGATTGCGGCAAGAGATGAGATCGATCCTGGAGAATGGCGGGTCCGACAGCACGTCCTGCACAGTGAAGACCACATTGGCCCGGAGCTCCGGCGAGACCTTGTAGCCGCGCTCCTCCTTTGAGAAGAACAGTGCGAGACGTTCGGGTGAAACCTCCGCTGCGATTGTTTCCGGGTAAAGCCCGTCACGCGCCTGAGCCACGGCGTCGGCATCGACGTCGGACGCGAAGATCTGGAGTTTCACATTGCGTTTGGCCGCCGTGATCTCCTCGCGCAGCAGCATGGCCAGCGAGTATGTCTCCTCTCCCGTGCTGCAGCCCGCGATCCAGATGCGCAGGGGCTGGTCGGCGGCGTGATCTCGTACAAGCCCGGGGATCGTGGTCTTTGCGAGAAAGTCGAAGACGTGCCGGTCACGGAAGAAGCTTGTGACGTTGATCAACAGGTCCTTTGCCAGCAGCTCCAGTTCCGCCGGATCCGCTTCCAGCGCGGCCAGATATCCGGCCATATCATGGGCGGGGCCCGCAGCTATCGCCATGCGTCGCTCGATGCGGCGTCTCAGCGTTCCTTGCTTGTAGAGCGTGAAGTCATGCGATGTCCTGACGCGCAGAAGATCGATGATCGCCGCCAGATCGTCCTCCTTCTTGCCTGCAGAGATCTGGCCCGTCGGTGCTGCTGGCGTCCCTTTGTCATGGCCACGCTTTGCCAGGGCGGCGGGAATATCTGCAACCTTCAACGTCAGGTCAACGGAGCCGGTCAGCACCGCGCTGCGCGGCATGCCATCATATTCCGCCTCGTTGGGGTCCTGCGCGATGATGAAGCCGCCGTTGGCTTTCAACGCCCTGAGACCTTCACTGCCATCGGCGCCGGTGCCTGACAGGACTACGCAAGCCGTCCGCCCGGCGCAGTCTTCCGCCAGCGAGCGCAACAGGAAATCGAACGGCAGGCGTGCGCCATGGCGCGCATCCGGTTCGGAAAGATGTAGAATCCCGTTTGCGACAGACAGATAGGCACCGGGCGGGATGACAAAGAGGTGATCGGGAGCAAGCGCATCACCATCCCTGGCCTGACTCACGGCCATCCTCGTGTGGCTGGCCAACAGATCGACCAGCAGGCTGTTGTGGTTCGGATCAAGGTGCTGGACGAGGATGAACGCCATCCCAGTGTTCTCGGGCGTGGCATCAATCAGCTTCCGGCAGGCGTCCAGTCCGCCAGCCGATGCGCCAATGGCGACAATCAGGAAATCAGCCGGGCCGGACGGCGGACCGCGTGCAGCGACGTGACGACGTGCCAGCGCGGGCGGCTTTGGTACTCGTCGGGATCGGGTTTTGGCGGATTTCAGCATGCGTACTCTGGCTTTAATGCCCCATAGGGCCATAGCAAGGACGCAAAGTCACGACTTCAATGTCTTCAACGCTGGCTTGAGTGTCGCAGTTCCCCGGCAATTGAGTAGATTCCGGCCCTGCGATCCAGAACGCACGATGCGCTAAAACTCTGCCTGGCCGTGCCCGTTCTTCCACAGTGCTTTCCGCAATGAGGACGTTCCCCACCATTTGGGCTGCAGGCTGCACCTGGGGTTCGGTTCTCAAGAGCCGGACCTCTTTTTCTCTTTCCGTTTCCGAGCGATGGAGCATCCGATGCATCCCACCCGCAATACTCTCGATGAGAAGATCCGCATCCAATCCGTCGAGCTTCTGAACAAGCATCTGGCTACAGCGATCGACCTTCATGCCCAAGTCAAGCAGGCGCACTGGAATGTCCGGGGAGCGAACTTCATCGCGATCCACAAGCTTTTTGACACGGTGTCGGAGGAAGTTGAGAGCTTCTCCGACATGTTGGCCGAGCGGGCCGGCGGTCTTGGCGGCACCGCCGACGGCACGATCCAGATGGCGGCCGAACGCACATCGCTGGTCACTTATCCTCTCGGCGTGGCTGACGAGCAGAAGCACATCTTTGCCGTATCCGGGGCGCTAGCCGCTTTTGGCGAGGGTGCGCGCGAGGCAAGCGCCAGGGCTACCGTATTCGGCGATATCGATACGGCCGATCTGTTCACACAGGTGTCGCGCGGCATCGACCTCCAGCTCTGGTTCGTCGAGTCGCATATGGCACCGAAGCAGGATTGAGCCGCTGTCTTCACGATGTCGGACGGCAAAACGGGGGCCATGACAGACCATGAAAGCGCTTCGTGTCCTGATCATTGAGGATGAAGCCCTGATCGCGCTGCTTTTCGAAGAAATGCTGTCTGAAATGGGACATGAGGTCTGCGCCAGCGAGCGCACCGAAGCAGGTGCAATTGCGGCGGCCGCCCGATGCCAACCGGAACTGATCATTTCCGACGCGCGCCTGCATGAAGGCAGCGGTATCGACGCCGTGAACACCATCTTGAGGAGCGGTTTCGTTCCCCACCTTTTCGTCAGCGGCGATGTCCTTGACCGGAAACGGCTCAGTCCGGCGGCTGGTGTTCTCCAGAAACCATTTGATGAGAGACAGCTGATCAGAGCCATCGAGCGCGCTATCGACCCCTCAAACATTCTCATAGGCAAGAACCACTCTCGAGGAGCCCTTGAACCCTGAGTAGTATCCGAACCTCTTGATCCACCCTCCATCAATCTAGGCTACTGGCACGACTTCGTGCTTGCAGGAACAAAGATGGGTATGACCAAGATCGATATGGCGACGGCAAGTGGCACGGTGTTCACCTGCCCGATGCATCCGCAGATACGCCAAACCGGACCCGGGTCGTGCCCGATCTGCGGGATGGCGCTGGAGCCGGTGACGGCAACCGCAGACACAGGCCCAAGCCCCGAACTCAAGGACATGACCCGGCGCTTCTGGGCCGCGCTCGCACTGGCATTGCCGGTGTTCCTGCTGGAGATGGGCGGTCACATCCTCCCCTCCCTTCATCACATCGTGTCTCCCGCGACATCGGGCTGGATCCAGCTCGCGCTCGCCACGCCGGTCGTGTTCTGGGCGGGCTGGCCGTTCTTCGAGCGCGCATGGGAGTCTGTGCGGTCGCGCAATCTGAACATGTTCACGCTGATTGCTATGGGAACGGGCGTCGCCTGGGTCTACAGCGCGGTCGCGACCGTTGCGCCTGCCGTCTTTCCTGCGGCCTCCAAGACGATGGACGGCACAGTGGCGATCTACTTCGAGGCGGCGGCCGTGATCACGGTACTCGTCCTGCTGGGGCAGGTTCTCGAATTGCGCGCACGGGAGCAAACCGGCGGCGCCATCAAGGCGTTGTTGAATCTGTCGCCGAAGACTGCGCGAAAGATCTTGGCCTCGGGCGCAGACGAAGAGGTGCAAATCGATCATGTGGTTGTGGGCGATCTGCTGCGTGTGCGGCCCGGCGAAAAGGTGCCCGTTGACGGGGTTGTGCAGGACGGAACCTCATCCATCGATCAATCCATGGTCACGGGCGAGTCCATGCCGGTCGACAAGTCGGCAGGCGACAAGGTGATTGGCGGTACGCTCAACAGGTCGGGAGGTCTTGTTATGCGCGCGGGGGCCGTTGGCAGTGACAGCATGCTCGCCCGCATCGTGCACATGGTAAGTGATGCGCAGCGCTCGCGAGCGCCCATTCAGCGCTTGGCTGACAAGGTTGCGGGCTGGTTCGTGCCCGCTGTCATCGCCATCGCTCTCGTGACCTTCGCTATTTGGGCCATCGTTGGCCCGGAACCGCGCTTTGCCAACGGGCTGGTTGCGGCGGTAGCCGTTTTGATCATTGCCTGCCCCTGCGCGCTTGGGCTGGCAACGCCCATGTCGATCATGGTCGGAGTGGGCAAAGGCGCGCAGATGGGCTTGCTCATCAAAAACGCCGAAGCGCTGGAAATGATGGAGAAGGTCGACACGCTCGTGGTCGACAAGACGGGAACGCTGACGGAGGGCAATCCCTCCGTCACAAAGATCGTTGTTGCAGCGGGAGCTACCAAAGATGAGGTGCTGACGCTCGCAGCAGCGGTCGAGCGCGCCTCCGAGCATCCTCTCGCCAAGGCCATCGTCAAGGCGGGTTTGGCCCGCGCATCCGTCATTCCAGCCGTGACTGATTTCAACTCACCCGCCGGAAAGGGCGCGATCGGGACTGTTGGCACAAGGCGCGTCATGGTGGGGAGCGCGGCCTTCCTGAAGGAGAACAGCGTCGATGCCGCAGTGCTTTCGGCGGCAGCCGAGACCCTTCGCCAGGACGGCGCGACGGCGATCTATGTCGCCATCGACGGCAAGATCGCGGCGGCAATCGGGATTGCGGACACGATCAAGGACAGCACGCCAGCGGCTCTTAAAACACTACGGGACAACGGCATCCGCGTCGTGATGTTGACTGGTGACAACAGGACGACGGCCGAAGCCATCGCCAGAAAGCTCGGCATCACCGAGATCGAAGCCGATGTCCTGCCCGAACAGAAGGGTGCCATCGTCCAGCGCCTCAAGAAGGAAGGCCGCATCGTTGCCATGGCGGGAGACGGTGTCAACGACGCGCCCGCTTTGGCCGCGGCTGATGTCGGCATCGCCATGGGCACGGGCACCGATGTCGCCATCGAAAGCGCCGGGCTCACCTTGCTCAAAGGTGATCTGACCGGAATCACCCGCGCCCGGACATTGTCCAAGGCCACCATGGCCAACATCCGCCAGAACCTGGTATTCGCCTTCATCTACAATGCAGCGGGCATCCCGATAGCGGCGGGCGTGCTCTATCCCGCCTTCGGCATACTGCTGTCGCCGATCATCGCAGCCGCCGCGATGGCGTTGTCGTCCGTTAGCGTGATCGGCAACGCGCTGCGGCTCTCGCGCCTGAAAATCTGACCATCTGTCTCAACCAACCGTCGAAGGAGTCTTCCATGTCCCATCACGAGATCGCCGTTTTCGTCGGCAGCCTGCGCAAGGACTCGTCAAATCGGAAGCTTGCGACGGCCCTCGCCAAACTGGCACCGACCGAGTTCTCATTCAAACAGATCGAGATCGGCGATCTACCACTTTACACTCAGGACGACGACGCCAGCCCGTCAGCGTCGGTGAAACGATTGAAGTCCGAGATCGCATCGGCGCAGGGACTTCTTTTCGTGACGCCAGAGTACAACCGGTCGATCCCCGGCGTGCTCAAGAACGCCATCGACCATGCGTCGCGCCCCTATGGAAAAAGCGTCTGGGCCGGCAAGCCTGCGGGCGTCATCGGCGCGTCCGTCGGCGCCATTGGCACCGCGATGGCGCAGCAGCACCTGCGCAATGTGCTGGCCTATCTCGATGTGCCGACGCTCGGCCAGCCGGAGGCGTTCATTCACGCGAAGGATGGGTTGTTCGACGCCAAAGGCGATATCGGCCCCGAGAGCAAAGTCTTTCTGCAGGGCTGGATGGATCACTATGTGGCCTGGGTCAAGATGCACACCTGAGGGCTGCTGATGATCTGAGTCCGTCGGCAAGGGTCCTCGCTGCTGATAGTTGCTGATTGGTCGTGGAACATTGACGGCCTCGAGCGACCTTCAAGACTCCTGAGTAGATTCCGGTCCTGCGAGGTTTATCCCTGCGCGGGCTACAGTTTCCGCACATCGAAACCCCGGCGCGAACGAACGGCTCAATCCGCGGTTGGGCGCCTCCCGCAACCATGATCACCAGTGGAGAGCCCAAGTCATGAAGGCGCTTGTCTACATCGGCCCGTCACAAAAGGCGCTGCAGGACAGGCCGAGACCTGTGCTGCAGGAGCAAACCGACGCCATCGTACGCATGACGAAGACGACGATTTGCGGAACCGACCTGCATATCCTCAAGGGCGATGTCCCAACATGCAAGCCGGGCCGTATCCTTGGCCACGAAGGTGTCGGCGTCATCGAGGAGGCAGGGCAAGGCCTGACGGCGTTTAAGGTGGGTGACAGGGTTCTCATCTCTTGCGTCACGGCCTGCGGGAAATGCGAATATTGCCGCAGGCAGATGTATTCGCATTGCACGACGGGCGGCTGGATCCTCGGCAACACCATCGACGGCACGCAAGCCGAATTCGTCCGCATTCCCCATGCCGATACGAGTCTGCACCACATTCCGGACGGAGCCGACGAGGAAGCGCTCGTCATGCTGAGCGACATCCTGCCAACCGGATTCGAATGCGGGGTCCTGAACGGCAAGGTCCAACCGGGAGCCATAGTCGCCATCATAGGCGCAGGACCGGTCGGCTTGGCCGCACTCCTGACCGCGCAATTCTACTCGCCTGCCGAGATCATCATGGTGGATCTCGACGACAACAGGCTCGAGGTTGCCAAGCGTTTTGGTGCGACGGCCGTTGTCAATAGCGCTGGCGGCAAGGCCATGGAGACGATCCTGGCGATGACGGACAAGCGAGGGGTGGATACGGCTATCGAAGCCGTCGGCGTTCCCGCCACATTCGAGCTTTGCCAGAAGATCATCGCGCCAGGCGGCACCATCGCCAATGTTGGAGTGCACGGCACGAAGGTCGACCTGCATCTCGAGGAGCTGTGGGACCGCAACATTACGATCACAACGCGTCTTGTCGATACGGTGAGCACACCGATGCTATTGAAGAGCGTCGGGGTGCAGAAGATCGATCCGAGGCAGCTGATCACCCATCATTTCACGCTGGACCAGATCATTGAGGCTTACGAGACCTTCGGAGCTGCTGCCAAGACGAAGGCGCTCAAAGTCATCATTGAAGCCTCCGGAACATAAGCGGGCCTGTCGCGTTATAAGTGACCGCTTCCTAAAAGGACTGAGCCATGGCCTATCAGACGACCAATCCCTTCACTGGCAAGGTTCTTGAGACGTTTCCGTCGATGACAGATGCGGAACTGGAGGCAGCGCTTGCAAAGGCCGATGCTTGCTTCGCGACCTGGCGTCATGTCAGCTTCACCGAACGCGCCTCGATCTGCAAAAAGGCTGCGGCCATCATGCGGGCGCGCGTCGACGAATTCGCCCGCCCTGTCACGCTGGAGATGGGCAAGCTGATAGAGGAGTCTCGTGGCGAGGTAGCCCTCAGCGCCGACATCATCGTCTATTATGCCGAGCACGCCGAGCGCTTCCTCGCGCCCGAGAAACTCAAGCCAATGTCGGGCGAGGCAAGCGTCGAGAGCAGCCCGATCGGCGTACTCTTCGGCGTCGAGCCCTGGAACTTCCCCTACTACCAGCTCGCCCGGCTTGCTGCTCCCAACATCATGGCGGGCAACGTGCTCATGGTGAAGCACGCCGAAATCGTGCCGCAATGCGCCATCGCCTTCGAGAAGCTCTGGATCGAGGCAGGTGCGCCTGCTGGCGTCTATACCAACCTGAGGATCTCGCATGATCAGGTGGCGCGCGTCATTGCCGATCCGCGCATCAAGGGCGTGGCACTGACCGGCGGTGTAGAGGCCGGCAAGATCGTGGCAGGACAGGCTGGCAGCCACATGAAGAAGACGACGATGGAGCTTGGCGGCAACGATGCCTTCATCGTGCTGGAGGACGCCGATCTCGACAAGACGGTGACTTGGGCGGTCGGGGCCAAGATGAACAACACCGGCCAATGCTGCATCGCAGGCAAGCGCTTCATCGTGGTCGACAAACTGGCTGACCAGTTCCTCGACAGGTTCCAGGCGGCTCTGTCGGCCCTGAAGCCGGGCGATCCGATGGAGAAGGCCACAACGCTCGGGCCGATGTCGACCGAGAGCGCACTGGTAAACCTTCTCGACCAGGTGAAGCGGGCCGTCACAGGCGGTGCCACCTTGGTGATGGGCGGCAAGCGCATCGACCGCACCGGTGCGTTCATGCAGCCAACCATCCTCACCGACATCAAGCCCGGGAATCCCGCCTACAGCGAAGAGTTTTTTGGGCCGGTCGCCCTGTTCTTCCGGGTTAAGGACGAGGAAGCAGCGATCAAATTGGCCAACGACTCGGACTTTGGCCTCGGCGGATCGGTCTTTACGCGTGACGAGGCACGCGGCAAGCGCGTCGCCAGCCGCATCGACACAGGCATGGTTTTCATAAACCATCCGACATGGACGGCGTCCGACCTGCCGTTCGGTGGCATCAAGACGTCCGGATATGGACGAGAGCTGTCGGGTCTCGGCATTCAGGAGTTTGTGAACAAGAAGCTTGTCCGCGTGGCGGCGATCGATGCGCCGGCCTGAGCATGCAAATCGAAAAGCACGAACCACGGGTTGCTGAAGCGTCAGCCCTGCCGACGCAGACCAGACCAGTTTCCGCCGTACTTGCTCAGCAAGGCCAGAAAGCGCTTGCGCGATGGGACAGTGAAGGTGGTGCAGGTCCCGAGGGACCTCAAAGCCAGTCTGGTCCCGGGAATGGGGACATCGCCGCGGTTCCGATGACAAACGCTGAACTGGTTCAACTCCGCGTTCGGGTGATCGCGCTTGAAAACCTCCTGATCGCTGTGCTTGCCGAAGGCTCCGGGCGGCAGATTGAACGGGCCATGGAGATGGCGCAGCACATTTCGCCCCGCCCGGGTTTTACCCGTCACCCTCTGACGATTCAGGCAGCCAGACATATGCTCAGTCTTGTCGAGCGCTCTAGCCAGCCAACGGCTCCAGGGAACATGTCAACCTCTGCAGAACCGCAGCAGCCAACGGGCGAAAGCGGATGACGTTGGCAACGAAACAGCCTGCGCCTCCTTCGAGCACGCGCGCGCCGATCGAACAAAATGCTGCCACGTCTGGCTGGCGAAAGTTGATCCCGCACCAAACGGGCTGGATATTGCTTGGACTTGCGGCTTGCAGTGTCGTCATCGGCTGGTTCTTTGGCGGACCATATCTTCTCGGCCCCATCGTCTCTGTTGCACCCATCGTGCGCATGGACCTCGTGCAGACGCTTGTCGCCAGCGGCCACATAGAGACGCCTTTCCGCATCAGCGTCGGCAGCCAGATCATCGGTGTGGTCGCGGCCATACCTGTCGCTGAAGGCCAGCAGGTGAAGGCGGATGACGTCTTGATCCGTCTCGATGACAACGAAGCTCGGGCCAGTGTCATTCTCGCCGAGGGGCAGATGGCGCAGGCGGAAGCGCGGGTCCGGCAGGTGAGGGATCTAACATTGCCGGCAGCCGAGCAGAGTCTCGGCGAGGCCAGGGCCACGCTCGTGAATGTTCAGCAGATTCATGCGCGGATCAGCAAGCTCCTGGCTGATGGCGTGAGCACGCGAGTCGCGTTCGACGAGGCGACGAAGAACCTCGATATCGCCCGCGCGCAGATGCGCAACGCCGAGCTGACGGTGTTCAGCAATCGCCCCGGAGGAGCCGACTTCGCGGTCGCCGAGACGCAATCTGCCCAGGCCAGGGCCACGCTCCGCGCGGCGCAAACGCGCCTTGGCTACACCGAGATCAAGGCGGCACGGGACGGTGTTCTCATCGGGCGGGATGTTGAGGTCGGCAACGTCGTCCAGCCTGGCAAGGAACTGATGCGCCTGTCGCCGGCCGGAGAGATACAGATCACTATCCAGATCGACGAGAAGAACCTTGGATTGATTGCCCTGAAACAGCAGGCGCTGGCATCCGCTGATGCCTTCAGCAAGGAGAACTTCCCTGCGGCGGTAAACTTCATCAATCCGTCGGTCGATCTGCAGCGGGCTTCCGTCGAGGTGAAGCTGAATGTAGCTTCGCCCCCGGCCTACCTTCGACAAGACATGACGGTGTCCGTCGATATCGAAGTGGCGCGGCGGGTGAAGGCGATCATCGTGTCTGTCGCCGACCTCCATGATCTTGCCACAGGAGCCCCTTGGGTTCTGCAGGGTGACGATGGCCATGCAAGACGTCGGCAGGTCACGGTCGGTCTCGTCAGCGCCGGAAAGGCCGAAATCGTTACCGGTCTGCAGGAGGGCGATATAGTCGTTCCGGCGACATCGAGGGTCAAGGACGGGCAACGCATCCGCGTTCGCGCGCCTACCGCTGG
>JANMFA010000509.1:0-2645 GCA_031377545.1 Hyphomicrobiales bacterium
CGGCGCCGCCGAAGACGCACAGCGAAGCCGGAGGCTATGCGCCTCGCCCGAAAGGGCGCAGAGGCAGGGTTTCCTTTGTCGATCGTCATACTGCGGCGAAAGCCGCAAATCGCCCCGCCACTGCCGGCGCTGCTGCGAAACATGGGCTCTCCGCAGCCCCGGCCGAGGCACCGTAGCACCCAGTGACATTTCGACATTGCTGCAACCTGAGACATTTAAAAACGGTTGCAACAGGATGTCCTCTCGGGTCCGTATGATCCCGCCTGGAAGGCGCAGCCAGGGGACACCAGGCCGAAACGAACAGCAGAAATTTGTTGCGGAGGAAATGGCAAAACGGGCGGAAGTCGTTAAGGTCGTCGAGACACATGCTGTCTGAGAATGTGATGACCAAGAAGACAAACACCAAAATGACCCCCGACCAGCTTCGTTCCGCGCGCTGGTTCGCACCCGATGACTTCCGTTCCTTCGGCCATCGCTCGCGCATGAACCAGCTGGGGTTTTCGGCGGAAGACTATGTCGGCAAGCCCGTCATCGCCGTCATCAACACCTGGTCCGAGATTGCGACATGCCACCAGCATTTCAAGACACGGGTGGAGGATGTGAAGCGCGGCATCCTGCAGGCCGGTGGGTTTCCCATCGAGCTTCCGGCGATTTCGCTGACGGAAGGCAAGGTCAAGCCGACCACGATGCTTTATCGCAATTTTCTCGCGATGGAGACGGAAGAGCTGATCCGCTCGCATCCCGTGGATGGCGCGGTGCTGATGGGCGGCTGTGACAAGACCACGCCCGGCTTGATTCTGGGTGCCACCAGCGCGGGATTGCCGTTTGTCTTCGTGCCCGCCGGACCGATGCTCAGGGGCAACTGGCAGGGCAAGGTGCTGGGTTCGGGCTCTGACGCCTTCAAATACTGGGATGAGCGGCGTGCGGGCAACATCTCGGACAAGGACTGGCTGGAAATGGAGGTGGGCATCGCCCGCTCGCCCGGCGTCTGCATGACCATGGGGACCGCCTCGACCATGACGGGCCTGGCCGATGCGCTGGGGCTTTGCATCCCCGGCACCTCTTCGCTGCCCGCAGTGGACAGCGGCCATATCCGCATGTGTGCCGATGCCGGACGGCGCATCGTGGGCATGGTCTGGGAGGATCTGACCCCCGAAAAAATTCTCACCCATGCCGCCTTCCAGAACGCCATCGTGACGGCCATGGCGATGGGCTGCTCGACCAACGCCGTGATCCACATGATCGCCATGGCGCGGCGTGCGGGCCATGCCATCGGCCTCGATGATTTCGACGCCGCCAGCCGCCGCATTCCCGTTATCGCCAATGTGCGGCCCTCCGGCGACAAGTATCTGATGGAGGATTTCTACTATGCCGGCGGTCTGCTTGGCCTGCTGTCGCGCCTCAAGCCATTTCTCGATCTGCAGCAGATCACGGTGACGGGGCGGACCTGGAACGAGGAGCTGAAGGACGCCAAGGTCTTCAATGACGACGTGATCCGCCCGCTCGACAACGCGATCTACAACGAAGGCGCGCTGGCGGTGCTGCGCGGCAATCTTGCGCCAGACGGCTGCGTGGTCAAACCATCGGCGGCGCAGGCCAAGTTCCTGAAACACTCCGGCAGGGCGGTCGTCTTTGATGACTATCCTGACCTCAAGGCCCGCATCGACAGGGATGACCTCGAGGTGACGCAGGACAGCGTGCTGGTGTTGCGCAACGCTGGCCCGCTGGGCGGTCCAGGCATGCCGGAATGGGGCATGATCCCGATCCCGAAGAAGCTGGTGAAGCAGGGCGTGCGCGACATGGTGCGCATTTCCGATGCCCGGATGAGCGGCACCAGCTACGGTGCCTGCATCCTGCATGTTTCGCCAGAATCCTACCTTGGAGGGCCGCTCGCGCTGGTCAAGACAGGGGATATCATCACGGTCGATGTTCCCAAGCGCAGCATCACGCTCGACGTGCCTGACACAGAACTCGCCGCACGCCGCGCGGCCTGGCCAAAGCCTGCGCCCCGTTATGAACGCGGCTATGGCTGGATGTTCAGCCAGCATATCAAGCAGGCGCATGACGGCTGCGATTTCGACTTCCTGGAAACGGACTTCGGCGCGCCCGTCACCGAGCCTGCGATTTTCTGAAGGACCGCCATGCCCCTCTCCCCCGCCACCCGCGCAGCCCTGATGAAGGTGTCTGTCGCCACGCTCTGCACGGCCCTGTTCAAGCGCGGCTTGCGCAACCAGTTCATCCAGGATGTGCGGCCGCTCAACCCCGACGGGCCGAATATGGTGGGAGAAGCGTTCACGCTGCGCTACATGCCGGCACGCGAGGACAGGAACGACATCGCCGCGTTCCAGAACCGCGATCATCCCCAGCGCAAGGCGGTGGAGGAATGTCCGCCCGGCCACGTGATGGTAATCGACAGCCGCAAGGATGCACGCGCTGCCTCTGCCGGTGGCATCCTCGTGTCGCGGCTGATGAAGCGCGGCGTGGCGGGTGTGGTGACCGATGGCGGTTTTCGCGACAGCCCGGAGATCGCGGAACTGGCGATGCCCGCCTATCACAGCCGCCCCTCCTCGCCCACCAACCTGACATTGCACGAGGCCATCGAGATCAACGGCCCCATCGGTTGCGGCGATGCACCGGTGTTTCCC
>JANMFA010000576.1:0-4273 GCA_031377545.1 Hyphomicrobiales bacterium
TGGCCCTCATCGTGAAGGCCGATGATATCGGTGTCGCGATGGCGAAAAGGGGCGGCGCTTTGAGGCCGCTGGGCCTTGGCATCGTGAAGGCCATGCCGTGGATCCTCAAGGTGCTCAGCCTTGTCGGCACGCTTGCGATGCTGTGGGTTGGTGGCGGAATCATCATCCACAGTATCGCGGGTTACGGCTGGACCGGGCTGGAACACGCCATTCACGCGATCGCGAAATCCGTGGCCGATGTTCTCAATCCGGTCGGGGGCATTGTGGAATGGCTGGTGTCGGCCTCTCTTTCCGGCATTTTTGGGCTGGTTGTTGGCCTTGTTGTTGAAAAAGCCATGCTGGTCACGAGGTCCTTTCGGCCCGTGACAGCAGCCTGATGCCTTCTTTGCCAAATTCAGGTTGACCCTGGCGTCCAAGCTGAATACCGTCATGAAATCAGAGGGATAGTGTTGAGTCTGTGAACCGGTTGATTTGCCGGGGTCAGAAACAACCGCTGATTGCGAGGTCAACCGTGGCGAACCAGACACTGACGCGCGCCGATCTGGCGGAGTCTGTTTACAAGCAGGTAGGGCTGTCGCGCACGGAATCCGCCGATCTCGTCGAGCTCATTCTGGGCGAAATTTCAGATGCCATCGAGCGCGGCGAGAATGTGAAGCTTTCGTCCTTCGGCTCCTTCATCGTACGGTCCAAGGGTGCCCGCGTTGGCCGCAATCCGAAGACAGGCGTCGAGGTGCCCATCACGCCGCGCCGGGTCATGGTGTTCAAGGCGTCGAATGTGCTGAAAGCCCGCATCAATGGCATCGACATGGCGGACGAGGACGAATGATCCTGCATTGGTTTGAAGGAGCAGCCGTATGACATCGGACAAGGCACCGGACGCCTTCCGCACCATCTCCGAGGCTGCGGAGGATCTTGATCTTCCCCAGCATGTGCTGCGCTTCTGGGAAACACGCTTCACCCAGATCAAGCCGCTCAAGCGCGGCGGCGGCAGGCGCTACTATCGCCCTGATGATGTCGAGTTTCTGCGCGGATTGAAGCACCTTCTCCACGCGGAGCGCTACACGATCAAGGGCGTCCAGAAGATCATCAAGGAACAGGGCGTTCGCACCGTGCAGTCCGCGTGGAAAAGCGCGACGGTGGCGGTGATACCCGAGAAGTCTGCCGCACCTGCAGTCGCAACCGTTACGGCGGCGTATGTGCCTGCGCCCATGCCAGTCTCCGCGCGGGCCAAGCTTGAGGCAGCACTTGCCGAACTGCTGGATTGCCGCCGTGTCATCGCAACGTTCCGGCAGGCCTGACACGACGGGTGCGGGAAAACAGCCGCGCCACAAATAACGGCACCATGCGTTGCCAGACCGCAGCACATCGCCTATAGCCCCTTGCCATAGTCGGAGCGTAGCGCAGCCTGGTTAGCGCACTAGTCTGGGGGACTAGGGGTCGGAGGTTCAAATCCTCTCGCTCCGACCAATTTTCCAACAATCCGGAGTTGAAAAACGTGCATCGGCGTGCACGGACGTCAATTTTCGCGTGTGTTGGGCAGGTGATGCGCAGAGGCCCGAATTCCGTGGTTACACGGTGGTTAGCCCCCCGCCATGACATAGAGATAGCCACTGACGGGCATCACGAACATCGCCGCATAGAGTACCTGTTCAGCGCGATGGATGAATATCTGTTCGCCCGGCGTCAGTGTCGGTGCCCAGGGTGGCAGTGTGCCAAGCCTGCGCACGGCCACGCGACCAAATGCGATCAGAAGAGCCAGCACTCCCAGTGATTTGTGCCAGTTGAAGTAGGCGGACTGGCTGAATTCGGCCAACGCCTGCTCAGGCCCGAGCCGAACCATGATCCAGCCGCCACTGAACTGCAGGGCAAACAGGACCGCCGCAACCCAGTGAAAGGCCTTGGTCAGGGATCCATAGCCTGCTGAGGAACTCAGTGCAGGCATCCGCCCGGACCCCGCAGGTTTACGCGTGCCAGGCAGTGACCAGCTGCTTCTGCTCGCCCAGACCTTCGATGCCAACGCGCATGACATCGCCTGGCTTGAGGAACTTGGGCGGTTTCATGCCAAGGCCGACACCGGGTGGTGTGCCTGTGGTGATCACGTCACCCGGCAGCAGCTCCATGAACTGCGACATGTACGAAACGATGTGCTTGATGCTGAAGATCATCGTCTTGGTCGAACCGTTCTGCACGCGCTCGCCATTGAGATCGAGCCACATGCCGAGTTTCTGCACGTCCTTGATTTCATCCTTGGTCACAAGCCAAGGGCCGATCGGGCCGAAGGTCGGGCAGCCCTTGCCCTTCATCCACTGGCCGCCACGCTCGATCTGGTACTCGCGCTCGGAGACGTCATTGCAGATGCAGAAACCGGCGATCACGTCCATCGCGTCCTTCTGGGTCACGTAGGAGGCGCGGCTGCCGATCACGATCGCGATTTCGACTTCCCAGTCCGTCTTCTTGGACCCCTTCGGGATCATCACCTCGTCGTTGGGCCCCATGATGCAGGACGTCGACTTGTTGAAGAGGATCGGCTCCTTGGGGATCGCTGCTCCGGTTTCCGCCGCATGATCCGCATAATTCAGGCCAACCGCATAGAAATTCGGCACATTGCCGACACAGGCACCAAGACGAGGCTTGCCGCGCACCAGCGGCAGTTTGTCAATCTTTGTCTTGGCAATCTTCGCAAGACCTGCGGGTGAAAGCACTGCCCCGGCAATGTCAGGGACAACGCCTGACAGATCGCGAATCTTGCCATCGGAATCAACGATACCGGGCTTTTCTTTGCCCGGTTTACCCCAGCGAACGAGTTTCATGGACAGACGACCTCTCGGAAATTTGGATAAAAAGCATGCGACAATTTGTACGCAACGAGCAACAGCGGATTTCGTGATCCATCGGGTGATAGCAGGTTTTGGGAGAATGCGGCGGGATTGTGTTGCAAACGCGCAACGTCTGTTTGGTTTCGTGCGTCAACTCAAATGAAACCATGATGGAAGCGGCACCCGCCCATTGCTTAGGCAGCTTCCGACGTGCAGGGTTTAGTTAGAAACCAATCTCAAGCCCTGTGACTCGCAGGGATCAAGAAAATTGAGGAAGCCATGACACTCAAGAACGCCCTTCTCGCCGGAACATCGGCAGCAGTGATCGCCCTGACTGCAACAAGCGCCATGGCCGGTGGCTTCTCAAGCCGTCAGCAGAGCGTGGCCGGACAGGGCTTCTCCTACGCCGGTGCTGGTACAAGCGCTTTTGGTATTGGCTCCATGTTCTGGAATCCCGCCAACATCACGAACTTCGAAGGCCGGCGCAGTGAGTGGAATTTCACACTCGTGCTGCCAAATACGTCGGTGAGTTCTGACCGTTTGACGTCCGGCGGCGGCGGTCTCAACTTGATGGGCCCCCCGACGAACATACCCGCAATCGGGTCGGGGAATATCAACCAGGGGACGGTGACAACGGCTTCCTACAACTCCTATCAGCTCAACAACATGATCTGGCTGGGCCTTCAGACCGGTACACCGTTCGGCAGCCGAACCAAGGTTGATCCGGGCTTTAGCGGAAGTGTTTACGGAACATCGACGATCGTCCGCGCCGTTGCCGTGACACCGACCCTTGGCATCAAGGTGAATGATTGGCTGGCCTTCGGATTTGGCGTTACGGCGCAACAGCTTAACGTCACCCTCAATGGAGGCGACCCGCGTTTTGCACCGCTTGGTAATGCTGCTGCCGCTGCGACCAGCCTGAGCCGGATCAAGGGTGACGGATATGGTTTTGGCTGGACAGCTGGCGCAACAATTAAGCCCGCTCAGGGGACGGAAATCAGCCTTGGGTATCGTTCGCACATCCGTCATAAGCTTGAGGGGGAGTTTGATTTCACCGCTCCGGTTGCAGCACTGAACCCACCAGCAGCTTCGCGGCTTGTCAGTGTGAATGTGAATCTGCCCGAGATTGCAACGCTTGGCATCAGGCAACAGATCAATGCGCAATGGGCTTTGACTGGAACCGCCCAATGGACAAACTGGAGCAGAATCAAGACTGCACCCGTGGTCAACAGGGTTACCGGCGCTCCGATCACTGGCCTTGGTTTCCGTTACAAGGATGAATGGTTCTTCGCTGCCGGTGCCGAGTACAAGTACAACCCGCAATGGACGTTCCGCGCTGGCGTGGCTTACGAGAAGTCACCGATTGACGATGAGAACCGTGGCGTCCGTGTGCTCGATTCAGACCGTATCTGGCTGTCACTGGGTGCTGGCTATAAGTTCAGCGAGAAGCTCGATAT
>JANMFA010000598.1:0-3711 GCA_031377545.1 Hyphomicrobiales bacterium
ATCGACATCACACTTCCCGTGCTTGCAGATGACGGCGTAGGCAAATGCGGGTGATGCGGCGAGCACAGCAAAGCTTGCGACAGCCGCAAGGATGGGCAAACGAACGAGTCTTTGAAACGTCATGTTGATCTCCTGTGGCCAACCTGGGGCTGGCCTCCCTTTTCTGGCAACACTTGCCTCAGGTCCATTGATAGCCATAGGAGTTGATCATGTCTCCAAACTCCTGTCGGGTGCCGGAGCTTTGCTGATCGCCAAGGCGAAGATTCCGGAGCCATGTTCTGCCGTGGACATCCATGCCCGAGATATTGATCGCATCGGCGAACAGGGTGTTCTCTGACCAAAGGCCTCCAAGGCATTCAACCATTCGCAAGCTGGTCTCACCATGGAAGTCTGCACCCTCGAGTGAGAGGCTGCCGCAGAATGTGCTGTTGTCCATGATGGTCCTGCCATGAAACACGCAACTGCTGAAATCCGATGCGCCGAGCAATTCCGATCTTACAAGTCGGAATTCATCGTGAACGACCGAACCGTCAAACCGCGCATCATTGGAAAAAGTTGATCCGGAGAATTCAGCGCCGGCCTTGAACACGCAGGCTTTGAACCAGGACAACCCGGTGAATGTGACGTTGTGGAAGACGACCGGCGATGAGAACACCGCGCCGGAGAAATCACAGCTGGAGATGTCGCATTTTTCGAGGATCAAGGCCTCGCGGACTGAAACGCCTGCAAGGAGTACAGCTTCGCCAAGCGCCAGGGGCTTCGTGAGCATCTCCCTGATCTGTTGGGCTGAAGGATCCATGCGTTGCTGCCTCAGGCCACAATTGCGACGTTCCAGGCGTCGTAGCCATAGACTGTATCGGCATTGCCACCGTCCCGCAGCCAGGTGTTGCCGCGCGATCCAATCTGGATCGCTGCGGTGCGGGGCTTGCGCGTTTCCTCATAGGCCTGAAGGCGGAGAGGGATGTCGTGCCCCTTCGCGCCGTCCAGCACCCGTGCCAGCACCACTGCGTCCTCGATGGCCTGGCATGCGCCCTGCGCCATGAATGGCATCATGGGGTGACAGGCGTCGCCCAACAGCGTGACGGCACCATCACTCCAGCGCGGCAGCGGATCACGGATGTAGAGCGCGGATTTCATCACGCTGTCGCAGGCATCCAGAAGCGCACGGGCCTCGTGATGATAATCCTTGTAGAGCGCCCGCACCTCGGTGATCTCGCCCGGCGTGGTCCAGGATTCATGCCGCCATGTCTCTTCCGCCGCTGTCGCGAAGACGAAGGTTTCCTCGCCACGCGTCAGGGGGAACGTGACGATCTGCGACGATGGGTCCGGTCCCCACCATTTGGTGAAGGCATCGATATTGGGGATATCGAGCCGCTCGCTTGGCACGACGGCCCGGTAGGCGACGATGCCAGTGAAGACGGGGCTTTCCGCGCCGAACAGGGCCTTGCGCACTGCCGAATGGATGCCGTCTGCGCCGATCACGATATCGGCCTCACGCCGCTCGCCGGTGTCCAGCAGCACCTGCGGCGTCTCGCCCGGCGTGCCAATACCTGTAACTGAGGCTCCGTGTTCAACGAAACCGTCTGGGAGCGCAGATTCAAGTGCGGCCAGCAGGTCAGCCCGGTGAATCGTCAGTTGCGGCGCACCGTATTTCTGTTCCGCCGCATCCGCCATTTCGATGCGCGATGTTTCTGTACCAGTGTCCCAATCGCGGCTGATCCGGTGTGTCGGTCTGGCTGCCGTCAGTCGCAGCTGTGATCCGATGCCGAGACCGTCCAGCGCACGCACGGCGTTTGGCGTCAGGTTCACATCCGCACCAACTCGGGCGAACCGGGCCGCCTTCTCGATCACATTGACGTCGTGACCGAGCGTCCGCAGCGCGACTGCCGCCGCAAGCCCGCCGATGCCTCCACCTGCGATGATGACATTCATGATCCGCTCTTCCCCGCACCCACAGAGGCAACTGTTGCCGCAGCCCAGGGGTTCGGTCGCCCGGATGTATCGAGATAGAAGGATTTCTGCTGCTGATAGCCGCGGATGCCCTCGCGGCCTTTTTCGCGGCCAAGGCCGCTGTCCTTCAACCCTCCGAAGGGCGTGGCGATGGAGAATTGCTTGTAGGTGTTGATCCAGACGGTGCCAGCTTCCAGCGCACACCCAACGCGCCAAGCCTTGGTTACATCGCTTGTCCAGATGCCGGAGGCGAGGCCATAGGCGGAATCGTTGGCAGCGGCAATGACCTCGTCCTCGCTGTCGAATGGCAGCAGGGCGAGAACGGGACCAAAGACTTCGTCCCTGCACAGCCGTGCACTGTTGCCAAGGCCGACTATGACGGTCGGTTCGTAGTAGAAGCCGTCGGCAAAGGCCGTTCCATCCGGTCGCTTGCCGCCAGCAAGAATTTCGCCGCCATCGGCCAATGCGGCTGCCACATGGGCCTCCACGGCAACCCGGTGCGGCGCGCGGATCAGCGGCGCAACCTGCGTGCCTGGCTCATGCGGATGCCCCACCTTCAACGCTTTCGCCGCGCGGACGAGACGCTCGACGAACCGTTGATAAATGCCACGCTGGACAAAGAGCCGGGAGCCCGCGATGCAGGACTGCCCTGACGACGAAAAGATGCCGAAGAGGATGCCCGCGATGGCGATGTCCTCATCGCAATCATCAAAGACAATCGTGGGCGATTTGCCACCAAGCTCCAGCGACACCGGCATCAGCTTCTTCGCCGCTTTCAGCGCCAGTGCCCGCCCAACCTCGGTGCCGCCGGTAAACACGACCTTGCCGATGGCGGGGTGCTCCACCAGATGATCGCCGATCAGTGCGCCCGATCCCGGCACAACCGAGAGCAACCCTTTCGGCAGGCCGCTTTCCTCAACGATGCGTGCGAACTCCAATGACACGAGCGGACTCCAGGACGCCGGCTTGAGAATGACGGCATTGCCTGCAGCGAGCGCAGGAGCCACCTTCTGGGCATCGCTGGCGATGGGAGAGTTCCACGGCGTGATGGCGGCGATGACGCCGATGGGCTCATGCACGGAGAGCGCAAGATAATCGCCACGTGGCGCGGTCAGTGTCTCGTCCAGCGTCTCCAGCGCCGCCGCCATGTAGCGGAAGGTCCCGGCTGCGCTGGCCGCCAGCGCGCGTGTCTCGGTCAGTGTCTTGCCGGTATCGCGCGTCTGGATTTGCGCAATCCGCTCGGTGTTGCGAGCCAGCCCTTCCGCGATACGGTAAAGGAATGTTGCCCGCTCATGCCGCCTCAGGTTGCGCCATGAAGGCGCGCGTTGCGCCTCGACGGCAGCTGCGATTGCCGTGTCGAGATCATCTTTCGAGGCACCTGCCAACACCATGTTGGTGCTGCCGTCGGCAGGAAAGATGGAGGTGATATCCGCGCCAACGCCCTTGCGCCATTCGCCCGCAAGATAGAGCCTGCCATCCGGCAGTTGCACATCGGTCATTGCCTGCTCACCTCACGCTGCCCGCCGCACCCGCAGGCGGTCCTGCGAATTGCGCGGCGAAGGGTCCGATGCTTGTCATGTCGATCTCGAGCAGAACCGGCCCATCGGCAGCCAGCGCCCCGTCCAAAGCATCAGCAAAATCCTCGACGCGGCTGACACAGGCATGGGGCAGTTTCATGGAAGCGGCGAAGGTCTTGAAGTCCGGCGTCAGCGGTGCGGAATAATGCCTTCGCCCCTGATACTGCGCGTCCTGGATGTTCTG
>JANMFA010000631.1:0-3655 GCA_031377545.1 Hyphomicrobiales bacterium
CCCATGGCACGTTGGCTGAAAACCTCCATAGCCCAGACCGACAAGGACGAAGCAGACCTCAAGGTCCGCAGCCTCGTTGAAGGCCTGCTCGACGACATCAAGGCGCGCGGCGATGCAGCGGTGCGCGAGATGTCGATCACATTCGACCGCTGGGACCGCACGGATTATCGCCTGACGGACAAGGAGATCAAGGCAAGCCTGTCGGAGCTTTCGGCACGCAACATCGAAGACATCCGCTTCGCGCAGGAGCAGGTGCGCAACTTCGCGCAACACCAGAAGGCGGCCCTGAAGGACATCGAGGTCGAGACGTTGCCGGGCGTTGTTCTGGGGCACAGGAATCTGCCCGTGAACAGCGTGGGTTGCTATGTTCCCGGCGGCAAGTATCCGCTGCTGGCCTCGGCCCATATGTCGGTCGTGACCGCCAAGGTGGCTGGCGTGCCGTTCATCGCGACCTGTGCCCCGCCATTCGAGGGTCGGCCCGCACCGGCCATCGTCGCCGCGCAGCATCTGGCCGGTGCCGACGTGATCTACGCGCTGGGCGGCGTACAGGCCATCGGCGCGATGGGACTGGGAACGCAGACAATCCGGCAGGTGGACATGCTGGTCGGACCCGGCAATGCCTATGTGGCGGAGGCAAAGCGCCAGCTCTACGGAAAGGTCGGCATTGATCTCTTTGCCGGGCCAACGGAAACGCTTGTCATCGCGGATGACAGCGTCGACGGTGAGCTGTGCGCCACCGATCTGCTGGGCCAGGCCGAGCATGGGCCCAATTCCCCCGCGATCCTCCTGACCAATTCCGAGAAGCTTGCCCGCGACACCATGGCCGAAGTCGAACGGCTCCTGACCATCCTGCCAACCGCCGCCATTGCGTCGCTGGCATGGCGGGACTACGGCGAGGTCATTGTCTGCGACTCCATCGACGAGATGGTGACCGTCGCGGATGAGATCGCCTCGGAGCATGTGCAGGTGATGACGCGCGATCCGGACCATTTCCTCCGGCACATGACGAATTATGGCGCTTTGTTCCTGGGAGCCAGAACCAATGTCAGCTATGGCGACAAGGTGATCGGCACCAACCACACATTGCCGACACGCAAGGCTGCGCGCTACACTGGCGGACTGTGGGTCGGAAAATTCATGAAGACCTGCACCTACCAGCGCGTGCTCACCGACGAGGCATCGACCATGATCGGAGAATATTGTTCGCGACTTTGCATGCTGGAGGGCTTTGCAGGCCACGCCGAACAGGCGAACATCCGGGTGCGGCGCTATGGTCGCAAGAACGTGCCCTATGCCACTGCGGCGGAATGAGACCCATGATCCCAGCCTTCTCACTTACCAACAAGCGCGCCCTTGTGACGGGTGCTGGTCGCGGCATCGGCGAGGCCTCAGCACAGGCACTGGCGGCAGCGGGCGCCCATGTCACGCTGATGGCACGCACCGCGCCCGAAATCGAGGCCGCCGCAGTGGCCATTCGCAACACCGGCGGCTCGGCCGACTGGGTCGCCTGCGACGTGACGGATACCGCCGCTTTTCGACAGATCATGGCGGGTCGTCCGGCCTATGACATCTTCCTCAACAATGCCGGCATGAACCGCCCGCAGGCCTTTCAGGATGTCTCGGAAGACAATTTCGATGTGATCATGAACCTCAACCTGAGGGCTGCATTCTTCGCAGCGCAGACCATGGCGCGCCGCATGATGGAGGCCGGGATCAAGGGTTCGATCATTACCATGTCGAGCCAGATGGGCCATGTCGGCGGCGTCAAGCGCTCGGTCTATTGCGCCAGCAAGTTCGCGCTGGAAGGCATGACCAAGGCTGCCGCGATTGATCTGGGTGCCCACGGCATCCGCTTCAACACGATCTGCCCCACCTTTATCGAAACGCCCATGGTGGCGGGCTTTCTGGCGGATCAGGAGTTCAAGGACTATGTCCTGTCCAAGATCAAGCTGGGTCGCCTTGGCAAGCCGGAGGATGTGACCGGCGCGGTTCTTTTCCTCGCCAGCGATGCTGCCGCGATGATCACCGGCACCCATATTCTGGTGGATGGCGGCTGGACGGCGGAATAGCGCCTTTCAGGGTGGCAGCAGCACGATCTTTGCCGCCGATGCCGTGCCGTCATCGATGCTGGCGAAGGCCGCCGCGCCCTCGGACAGCGGGCGGCATGTGCTCCACGCGAGGCCTCCCAGCTGCCGCTTCGACAGCGCGTCGACGGTCTGCACGAAATCCGTGGGCGTGTAGCAATAGGAGCCTGTCACGGTGATTTCCTGCAAGGTGATCTTGCGGACATCCAGCCCCTCGTGCCCCGGCAGCAGTCCGACATGCACGATCACCCCACCCGGGCGCACCATGCGGCAGGAGGCGGCGCGGGTGGCGCTGGCCCCGACAGCATCCAGCACAAGGTCGGCGGTGTTCTCGGCGGGTTCGTCAGCGCCGCCGGGCGTATAGACCACAAAACCTTCAGTCTGCTCCAGCATGCGCTGCCGCAGGGGATTGGTTTCGCCGATCAGAATCTCTTTTGCGCCGAAATGGCGGGCGACAAGAGCTGCGGCCAGTCCGATCGCTCCGCCACCGAGGATCACCACACGACAGGCTGAAAGCGGCTGATGCAGGCGTTGCATTCCCAGGCGCACCCCATGCCAGGAGACGGCAATCGGCTCGGCAAGCGCGGCGTGCTCGATCGGCAGGCTGGAGGGGACTGCGACAACGTTGCGCTCGGGGATCCGCACCAGCTCGGCAAATGCCCCCTGACGCGGCGGCATCGAGATGATCTGGCGTGTCGGCGACAGGTGCCAGCGGCCTTGGACGGCATAGGGGCAGGCAGGATCGACCACCAGCGGGTTGATGGTGACGCGGGTTCCGGCACGCGGCCCGGCGACGATCCGCCCTGCCGCCTCATGCCCCAGAATGAGTGGCGGTGGACGGCGCGAATCATGGCCATGATAGGCATGCATGTCCGAGCCGCAGATGCCGACTGCCTCGACCCTGACGATCACCTCGCCCGCATCCGCCACAGGCTCCGGTTCGTCGCGATAGACCAGCGTGTTGGGCCCGGTATAGACAAGCGCTTTCATGATGCGGACATGGGACTTTATCGGGTTGGCGTCAACGCTGAGCCGTCATCGCGCGCTGCGAGAAATGCCAGATTCGCCGTATTCTCAAGCACCGACTCCGGATTGCGGTTGGCCGCGGCGTGGTGGCGCTCTGCTTCCGACAAAAGCTGCGCCTGCATATAGGCACCAAGCTCACGGGCTCGCCGGATGATGCGGTGCCCTTGCGGCATCCGTTCCCTCTCATAGGCTGCAAGGGCTGACTCGACCGTTCCATGCATCGCAAGGGCGCTCGCCAGCGCCATGGCGTCAGCACCGGCCTTGGCGACGCCTGCACCGACATGCGGGCGGGCGACAAAGGCAGCATCCCCCATCAGGACGGTACGGCCGAAGGCGAGTTTGGGGGCGGCATAGTCGTAGATCGGCTGGAAAAATGGCCCTTGCGTGCGCCGTATGATCTCCACGAATTGCGGCGAAAGCGTGCGTTCTGCAGCATCACGCATGGCGGCAATGACATCCGGGCGAATCAGCGGCGGTGGGATCGAAAGAGGATGGGTCCTGCCCGTGACGTCCGTCAACAGGTCAGGGAGGCCCTCTGCCGCTGA
>JANMFA010000065.1:0-8912 GCA_031377545.1 Hyphomicrobiales bacterium
GCAACGACAGCTCCGCCATCTGCAGTGACACGTCGATGTGGGCTGCGTCGTAGCCAAAGGCACCGGCCATGCCGCAACAGCTCGATTCGATCACGCTGACATCGAGCCCCGGTACGGCCTTCAGGCACGCCTCGACTGCACCCATCACGCCCGCAGCCTTCTGATGGCAATGCCCGTGCAGATGCGCTTTGCGGCCAGACTGATTGGCGAGTGGCAGTGATACCTTGCCCTAGACCAGATCGGCAGCCAGCAACTCCTCGATCAGCAACGCTGCCGCCTTGATCGGCGCAGCCATGGCCGGCGGGAGCAGCGCGCCAAACTCGTCCCTGAGGGTAAGCAGGCACGAGGGTTCCAACCCCAACACTTTCGCGCCACGAGCAATGAACGGCAGCAGGGCCTCAGCGGTGCGCGTTGCTTCCTGCCGCGCCTCGTCCACCTGCCCGCAGGAGAGATAGGTGCGCCCGCAGCACAAAGGCCTGCCACCATTGCCGGGATGCACATGATGCAGGCGGTAACCGGCAGCCTTCAGCACGCGCTCCGCGGCTTCGAGATTCTCCCGCTCGAAGGCGCGGTTGAAGGTGTCACCGAACAGGATCACATCCAGCCCGTCGCCCACGACATCGGCTGTTGAGGCCAGCTCGCCACTCTCGCGCCACGGCTTGCGCCAGACCGGCAGCGAGCGTCGGGCCGAAAAGCCCAGCAGCTTTTCTGAGAGTGCCGCCAGCCCCGGTATCCTGTCCCGCAGGTTCAGCAGAGGTGCGAGCTTGGCTGCCGCCCCTGCATAGCGCGGCAGATGCGCCACCAGCCTCTCCTTCAGCGGCAAGCCATGGCGAGCGTGATAATGGCTCAGGAATTCCACCTTCATCCTCGCCATGTCGACGCCGGTCGGGCATTCGCGCTGGCAGGCCTTGCAGCCCACGCAGAGGTCCATTGCCTCTTTCATCTCTGGCGAGGTCAATGCATCCGTCCCGAGCTGTCCGGAAATCGCGAGGCGCAGCGCATTGGCCCGGCCCCGCGTCACATGCGTCTCTTCCTTCGTGACACGGTAGGAGGGACACATCGCTCCGCCCGAGAGCTTCCGGCACGTGCCATTGTTGTTGCACATCTCCACAGCAGCACCAAAGCTTCCGTGCGCCGACCAGTCGAGATTGGCGGGGGCGGGAAGGGCAGTTTCGTAGCCTTCGCCAAAGCGCATCAGGTTGCGGTCGTCAAACTTGAGCGGAGCCACGATTTTCCCCGGGTTCAACCGGTTGTCGGGATCGAATGCCTGCTTCACCTCGCCGAAAGCCCTGGTCAGTCTGGAACCAAACAGCGGTTCGATGAACTCGGACCGCGAGATGCCATCCCCATGCTCGCCCGAGTATGACCCCTCGAAACGCTTCACCAGATCTGCTGTCTCCTCCGCGATGGCGCGCATGGCTTTTACGCCATCCGTCGTCTTCATGTTGAGGATGGGCCGCACATGCAGACAGCCGACTGATGCATGCGCATACCATGTGCCTCGCGTGCCATGGCGGGCAAAAACCTCGGTGACAGCTGTCGTGTACTCCGCCAGCCGGTCCAGCGGCACGGCACAATCCTCGATGAACGAGATGGGTTTTCCGTCACCCTTCATTGACATCATGATGTTGAGGCAGGCCTCGCGCACCTCCCAGACCTGCCGCTGGCGCGGCGGCTCGACCACCTCCACCACGGCATCGCGGAAGCCATGGTCAGCCATGCATTGGTCAAGCCGCTTCAGATCGCGCTTCAGCCCGTCCAGCGTGTCGCCCGCGAACTCCACCAACAGCAGGCAATCCGGCTGGCCCTTGGTGATGTCGTCGAGCGTCCGCCTGAACAGGGGAATATCCGCACCCAGCACCAGCACATTGTTGTCCACCAGTTCCACCGCAACCGGTCCCAGTGCGACCAGATGTTGTGTCGTCACCATCGCCGAACGAAAATCCGGAAAATGGCAGACGCCCATCACGCGGTGCAGGGGCAGTTTCGAGAGCTTCAGCGTGACGGATGTGAATGCCGCCAGCGTACCTTCCGAACCCACCAGAAGATGCGCGAGATTGGGATCGGGCTGAATGAGTGAATCGAGATTGTAGCCGCCGACACGTCGCTGCACCTTTGGATAGCGGGCGATGATCTCGGTCCGCTCCCGGTCGGCGAGCCGGAGCATGTCCTGCGCCAGGGCCTGCGCGGTCGTGGCATTGTGGGTGGCGAAATGCACGGCCTCGCCTGACGGCAGCAGCGCATCCACGGCGAGCACATTGTCCACCATCTTGCCGTAGCGGATGGAACGCGCTCCGCAGGAATTGTTGCCCGTCATGCCGCCGATGGTGCAACGGCTGGCTGTCGATGGCTCGACCGGGAAGAACAATCCATCGGCGCGCAACCGCGTGTTCAGCGTCTCCAGAACCATGCCGGGCTGGACAGTGACTGTCTGATTGCCGGGAACATAGGAAAGCATCTCGTTGAAGGCACGACTGCAATCCACCACGATGCCATGGCCGATGGGCTGCCCGTTCTGCGATGTACCGCCGCCGCGCATGATGACGGGCACACCGCGCGCCTTTGCGATATCGAGCACCGCCGCGATATCCGCCACGGATTTCGGAAACACCACGCCCTGCGGCATCATCTGGTAGATCGAGGCATCGGTGGCAAAGCGACCGCGCGTGAAGGCATCAAACCGAACCTCGCCATCCAGGGCAGAGGCCAGTCGGCGTTCAAGGTCGAGATCGCGGACGAGGGTGCTTGTCATTGCTGGCTTGTATCACAGGGGTTTTTATAATACAAAATACAAAACGGCGATTAGCTCAACCGCCGACATCTCAAGGAACCCGTCATGTCCCATCCTGGCCGCCACTTCCTGCAGCTTCCCGGCCCTTCCAACACGCCCCTGCCTGTGCTGGCGGCCATGGCAATGCCGACGATCGACCATCGCGGCCCCGAGTTCCAGAAACTTGGCAGGGATGTCCTGGCGCGGATCAGGCCGGTGTTCCAGACAAAGAACCCCGTAATCATCTATCCCGCCAGCGGCACCGGAGCCTGGGAGGCCGCGCTGGCCAACACGCTGAAACCGGGCGATACCGTGCTGATGTACAGGACGGGCTGGTTTGCCACGCTCTGGCACAAGATGGCGACGAAGCTCGGCCTCAAGACCACATTCATCGACAGTGACTGGCGCGCGGGTGCAGATGCTGCGGCCATCGAGGCGAAACTGCGCGAGGACAAGGCCCACGCGATCAAAGCGGTTTGCGTCGTCCACAATGAAACCTCGACCGGCTGCGTCACCAACGTGGCCGCCGTCCGCAAGGCAATCGACGCCGCTGGCCATCCGGCTTTGCTCATGGTCGATACGATCTCCGGACTTGCCTCCATGGACTACCAGCACGACGCATGGGGCGTGGATATCACGGTGTCCGGCTCCCAGAAGGGACTGATGCTGCCACCGGGTCTTTCGTTCAACGCGGTTTCGGACAAGGCGCTGGCAGTGGCGAAATCCGGCGGCTCGCCGCGCTCCTTCTGGGACTGGGAGGACATGATCACCATCAATGCCACCGGCTATTTCCCCTACACGCCAGCCACCAACCTGCTGCAGGGCCTCAAGGTTGCGCTGGACATGCTGGAGGAGGAAGGCATGGCCAATGTCTTCGCCCGCCACGACCGGGCAGCGGAGGCGACACGGCGCGCGGTAAGGCATTGGGGCTTCGAGACGGTCTGCAAGGCTGCCACTGATCATTCAAGCGTGCTGACCGCCGTGATGTTGCCAGCCGGACATTCGGCGGATGCGCTGCGCAAAATCATCCTTGAGAGCTCCAACATGTCGCTCGGCAATGGCCTCGGCATCCTCGCGGACAAGGTGTTCCGCATCGGCCATCTGGGTGACTTCCATGATCTCATGGTCACCGGAACGCTGTCGGGCGTCGAGATGGGTCTGGCAGCGGCGGGCATCCCGCACAAATCCGGCGGCGTGCAGGCTGCGATGAGCTTCCTGCAGGGCAACAAGGGGCCGCAGCTGGCAGCGGCGGAGTGAGTGATTGACAGGTGCAGCTGCTTGCCGACACAACCGGCGGCATGGTTTCCCGCGAAGTGATCTGTCTGGGCGGCGCGACGCTTGATCGCAAGTTTCGCACGCTCGGCACCCTCCAGCCAGCCACATCCAATCCTGTGCTGGGAGAACGCGCATTTGGCGGCGTGGCCCGCAATGTCTGTGAAAACCTGGCACGGCTGGGTATTCCGGCCGCGCTTGCAACACTTGTCGGTGATGACGAGAATGGGCGGGAGCTGGTCCGGAATCTCGCAGCCGCTGGCGCCGATGTCCGTCTCGTGGCGAGGAAGACCGATCAGCGCACGGCAGAATATGTTGCTGTCCTCGATGCCGACGGCAACCTGACGTTCGGACTCGCGGATATGGCCATCTTCGATGCTTTCGAGCCCGCCGATATTGAAAAGCTCCGGGCAGATTTTGCGGCGTCGCGCTGGGTCTTTGCGGATTGCAATCTGCCGGCCCCCGTTCTTGCCGATCTGATCCAGCACGCGCGCAATGCAACCTTCAACCTCGCCATCGATCCGGTCTCGGTGGCGAAAGCAGCCCGCCTGCCCCAGGACCTGAAGGGGATAGACCTGCTCGTTCTGAACCGGGACGAAGCGGCAGCGATGCTGGGCGGCAACGAGGAACCGGAACATGCAGCGCAAGCCCTGCGAAGGCGTGGCGCTTCCTCCGTCATCCTCACGGATGGAGCCAATGGCCTGATGGCAGTGGATCACGCCGGGGCAGTCCATATCCCGGCGCAAAGCGTTTTGGTGAGGGATGTCACCGGCGCGGGTGATGCCCTGATCGCTGCCGTCCTTGCAGGCCTGATCGCGGGCAGCGCACTGGCCGAAGCCGCGACGATGGGCGCACATGTCGCTGCCATGACTGTAGCCTCCAACGCCACGGTCTGCGATGACCTGTCATCCGAGGCGCTCACGCGCGATCGGCGGATACCGGGATGAAACACGATATGCTTCACATCGCGCCTGAGGTTGCAGCGGCCCTGAACGAAGGCCGGGCTATCGTCGCGCTTGAATCGACCATCATCACACATGGCATGCCTTATCCCGCCAATGTGGCGACGGCACGCGCAGTGGAAGCTGTGGTCCGCGCGAAGGGCGCTGTTCCAGCAACCATCGTCATTCTCGACGGCAAGATCCGCATCGGCCTTGAGGATCCGGAGTTTGAGACGCTGGCGCAGGCCACGAATGTCATGAAGCTCAGCCGCGCCGATCTCGCCTTTGCCGTCGCCACGGGGCAAACCGGTTCCACCACAGTGGCCGCCACCATGATCTGCGCGCATCTGGCAGGTATCGCCGTCTTTGCAACCGGCGGCATCGGCGGCGTTCATCGCGGGGTCAACCAGACGCTGGATATCTCGGCGGATCTCGATGAGTTCACGAAAACACCTGTGACGGTGGTCTGCGCTGGTGCCAAGGCCCTGCTCGACCTGCCACGCACGCTCGAATATCTTGAAACGCGAGGCGTGCCCGTCGTCTGCTACCGGTCGGATGCGTTTCCCGCGTTCTGGAGCCGCACAAGCGGTCTGCCCGCGCCGCTGCGGCTGGATTCGCCTGAGACCATCGCCCGCTTCATTTCAGCGCGAAAGGCACTCGGTCTGGACGGCGGCGTGATCATCGCCAATCCCGCGCTGGAAACAGCGGAGATTCCGCAGGCGCAGATCGAAGGGCTGATCGATCAGGCCGTGAAGGAAGCGAGCGCAATAGGCATCACCGGCAAATCCGTGACGCCCTATCTTCTGGGCCGCATGCTGGAACTGACCGGCGGTCGCAGCTTGATCACCAACACCGCGCTGGTGAAGAACAACGCTGCACTCGCTGCCGAGATCGCACTGGCGACAAGGGCCTAATCCGCGAACTGCCGCTTGTGCAGACCGGCGTAGATGCCGCCCTTTTGCTTGACCAGCGCGGCGTGTCTGCCCTCCTCGGCCACGCGTCCCTGATCCAGCACCACGATATGATCCGCATTGCGTACGGTCGAGAGCCTGTGCGCGATCACGATGGAGGTGCGGCCCTTCATCAGTTTGCCCAGTGCCTGCTGCACAAGCGCTTCGGACTCGGCGTCCAGCGCCGATGTCGCCTCGTCCAGCAGCAGGATCGGCGCGTTTTTCAGGAATGCCCGGGCGAGCGCCACACGCTGCCGCTCGCCGCCAGAAAGCCTGCCGCCACGGTCACCCACGCGGCTGTCATAGCCCTCTGGCTGCGCCATGATGAAATCATGCGCCGCCGCCGCCTTCGCAGCCGCTTCAATCTCGGCATCCGTAGCACCGGGTTTGCCGAAAGCGATGTTGGCGCGGATCGTGTCGTCATAGAGGACGATATCCTGACTGACGACGGCGACCTGATCGCGCAGCGACGCGAGCGTCACATCGCGCACGTCCTGCCCGTCAATCACCACGCAACCCTGCCCGACATCCATGAGCCGTGGTACCAGTGACAACAGCGTTGATTTGCCTGAACCCGAGCGCCCGACCAGCGCGGTCGTCTTGCCGCCTGCCGCCGTGAATGTCGCGCCGGACAGGGCATCGGTGCCTTCACCATAGGAGAAAGTGATGTCCCTGAACGCAACCTCGCCCTTGCTGACTGCCAGCGGCTTTGCACTGGGCTTCTCCTGCACGGCGGGTTTCTCGTCGATCACAGCGAAATAGCGCGTCAGCGCCGCCAGCGCTTCCTGCACGATGGCATTGAGATTGCCAAGCGTGCGAACGGGCTGTGCCGCCATGATCAGTGCGCCGCTGTAGGCTGCGAAATCGCCCAGCGTCGTAGCACCCGATTGCAGCCGCCAGCCCACGAAGATGATGACCAGCGCGATGGCGAAACCTGCGCCGATTTCAAGGATTGGGTCCATGCGCGCCCGCGCATTCGCCGCCTTCATCTTCAGTGCGCGAATCTCGTCAAACGTATTGACCGCGCGGTCCTTCAGATAGGCCTCGAGCTGATAGGTCTTGGCAACGCGCGCACCCGCCAGGCTTTCAGAGACATTGGCCGCCATGATGCCGACCTGCTCCTGCGTCGCCGTCGCCACGCGGCGCAGCTTCTTGCCGATCCGCGCAATGGGCGGCACCACGAACGGAGCCACCACGGCCGCCACCAGCGTACTCTGCCAGTCGATGTAGAGCAGCACGCCGACCAGCGCGATCAGCATGGCGATGTCGCGGAAGAACACCGTGAACAGCCGGGTCAGCGCCTCCTTGATGAAGGCGAAATCGGTGGTAAAGCGCTGTGTCAGCGAGGCCGGGCTTTCGCGCGACAGGCGGGCGAGATCGGCATCGATGAGATGCCCATAGAGCGCGGCCTGCATGTCCGCTTCCACCCGCGTGACGAAGCGGGTGGTGAGATGCGCCTGCGCCCAGAGCGACAGCCCCTTGACCGAGGTCACGAGGATCACGATCACCGGCGCCCAGCGCAGTGTATCGAAGTCCTTTTTGTCCAGCAGGTCGAAGGCGCTCTTGACCAGCAGTGGATAGGCCGCGCTCGCCGCCGCAGCAACGGCGATCAGCGCGAGGACAAGTACGATTGTTCCGCGATGCGGACGCACCCAGTCACGCCAGAGGCGCTTGAGCAGGGGGGAGGTATCGGAAGGAAGTGCTTTGGCCATGGTTTTCTGGCCATCCCATAGCGGGGTGGAGGGCTTATGCCAATTCCATTCAAGCTGGCACCTCCTTCTCCCGTTGCGGGAGAAGGAAAAAGCCACAAATTGAATTGCATTGGGTTCTTTCCTGCAATTTGCAGTGAAGGGCTTCCACGAACATGGAAAGCAGGTATGTCAGGAGCAACCACTTCAGGAAACCATCCATGCTCCCCTATGCCATCGCCGTCGGGCTCGTGACCGCCCTGTCCCTGATCAGCGGCATAACTGGAGGCGACCGGAACACCCTCATCCTCGCCGCAGTCGGAGCGGGCCTCGCGTGGTCGGCCTACCGGGGGAGCGTGATCTCGCCGTTCCTGCGGGTGTTCATGGTGATCTTCTCGGCGGAGTTCGTGCTGACCGGCCTGTGCTACCTCGCGGGCAAGAATGGCTTGTGGCCCGAGGCCCTGAGTGCGCTGACGATTCCATTCGAGCTTCCGCTGACGGTCGGGCTGTTCGGTATTCTCGTCTATGCGATTGCGTTCATTCCCGTGGTGCGCACCATTGCCGGCTTGGCTGATCCCTATTTCGCCGAGAGCAACGACAAGGCGCAGACCCTGCCACTGCTGGGCTTTGTGCGCGAACGGCGCCTCGCCTGGGGACTGGTGATCGCGCTTGTGGTGATCAACCAGCTGCAGGTGGGCATCAGCGTGCGGTTGAGCTTCTTCAACCGCGATTGGTTCAACGCCATCCAGAACAAGGATCAGGCGGCGTTCTGGAGTCTGCTGCTGACCGTATTCCTGTTCTGGGCAGCCATCGCCGTCATCTCGAACCTGATCGAGTATTTCCTTGAGAGCGTTCTGAAAATCCGCTGGCGGGAGTATCTTGTTGAACGTTACAGTGCTCAATGGCTTGCCAAAGGCGCTCATTATCGGATGGGATTTTCCGGGCAGGCGGACAATCCTGATCAGCGCATCGCTGAAGACATCAGAAATTTCATTGGCCATCCAAACAGCACGGGGAGCACATACAGTTTCTCGATCAGCCTGATCTCGACCCTCTCAAACCTCGTGTCCTTCTCGATCATCCTCTGGTCGATCCCGGCGCAGTTCGCCATTCCCGGCACGGATATCATCGTGCCCGGCTTGCCCTTCTGGGTCGCGCTGATCTACTCGCTCGTTGGCACCTGGCTTACGCACCTGATCGGCCGCCCACTGATCAAGCTCGACTTCAAGCAGGAGAAATACGAGGCGGATTTCCGCTACACGCTGGCCCGATTGCGCGAGTATGGCGAGCA
>JANMFA010000163.1:0-7771 GCA_031377545.1 Hyphomicrobiales bacterium
CCCAGATCGTGCGCCTGAACATCCTGGATGACGGCATCCGCATCGATGGCCGCGACGTGAAGACGGTCCGTCCGATCGTGTCGGAAGTCGGCATCCTGCCACGCACCCACGGTTCAGCATTGTTCACCCGCGGCGAAACACAGGCGCTGGTTGTGGCAACGCTGGGCACCGGTGATGACGAGCAGTACATCGACGGCCTGATGGGCACCACGAAGGAAACCTTCCTGCTGCACTACAACTTCCCTCCCTACTCCGTGGGCGAGACAGGTCGCATGGGTTCGCCGGGTCGCCGCGAAATCGGCCATGGCAAGCTCGCTTACCGGGCAATCCGTCCGATGCTGCCATCGCATCACGAGTTCCCCTACACGCTGCGCATCGTCTCGGAGATCACCGAGTCGAACGGTTCGTCGTCGATGGCGACGGTCTGTGGCACCTCGCTGGCCCTGATGGATGCGGGCGTTCCGCTGAAGGCCCCGGTGGCGGGTATCGCCATGGGCCTGATCCTGGAGGGCAAGCGCTTTGCGGTTCTGTCGGACATCCTGGGCGATGAAGATCACCTGGGCGACATGGACTTCAAGGTGGCCGGCACCATGGGCGGCATCACCTCGCTGCAGATGGACATCAAGATCGCCGGCATCACCGAGGAGATCATGAAGGTCGCTCTCGGACAGGCCAAGGGCGGTCGCGAGCACATCCTGGGCGAAATGGCCAAGGCGCTCACCGGCGCCCGCGCTGAACTGGGCGAGCATGCACCGCGCATCGAGACCATCAAGATCAACCCGGACAAGATCCGTGAGGTGATCGGCACCGGCGGCAAGGTGATCCGCGAGATCACCGAGAAGACCGGCACGAAGATCAACATCGAGGACGATGGCACGATCCGCGTGGCGGCATCCGACGGCAAGGCCATCCAGGCCGCCATGAACTGGATCAAGGGCATCGCTTCCGATCCGGAGATCGGCATGATCTACGAAGGTACCGTCGTTAAGGTGATGGAGTTCGGCGCGTTCGTGAACTTCTTCGGTTCCAAGGATGGCCTCGTCCACATCTCGCAGCTGTCGCGCGAGAAGGTGGCTCAGACCAAGGACATCGTGAAGGAAGGCGACAAGGTCAAGGTAAAGCTCATGGGCTTCGATGATCGAGGCAAGACCCGCCTGTCCATGAAGGTTGTTGACCAGGAGACCGGCGAAGACCTTGAAGCAAAGCAGAAGGCCGAGCGCGGCGGGGCAAAAGACGAGTAATCCGCGCTTTGGATTCGACAAAACAATCAAGGCCGGGTTTTACCCGGCCTTTTTCTTGGGCTGTGTCACGCCCAGCGAACGGCCTTCCGGTAGAGGTGCCAGCTGGCATGGGCCAGCACCGGCAGCACGATTACCAGTCCGACGAACAGGAGCGCCGACCCCGCCATCAGTCCCGCCGCAATGATCGCGGCCCAGATCGCCATCGTCACGGGATTGCGGCGAACGGTTGCGATGGACGCGCCGACGGCCTCGCCGACGCTGACCGGCCTGTCCAGCAGCATGGGGAACGAGACAACGGAGATCGTGAAAGCTGCCGCCGCGAAGAAGAAGCCCACGGCATGGCCGATCACGATCAACGTCCAGCCCGCGTCGGTGGTCAGGACGGCATTGATGAACCCGCCGATCGATTCAGGCGCCGAACCCATGATGCGTGTGTAGAGCCAGCCCGCCGTGATCATCCAGGCCGCAAAGATCGCGAGAAGAACCGCGCCGAGCAGAAGGATCGCGCCGCGGTTGGGTGAATGCCAAAGGTCCCGCACGTCGCTCCAGTGCGGCGTCGCGCCCGTCTCCCGTCGACGGCTGATCTCATAAAGGCCAATCGCTGCAAACGGGCCGATCAGCGCGAACCCGGCCACAAGCGGGAAGAACAGCGGCAATAGCTCGTAGCCTGCGGTCAGCCGGGCGAGCAGGAACGCCACAATTGGATAGATCGCGACGAGAAAGATCAGATGGCTTGGCAACGCCTTGAAGTCTTCCCAGCCCTCGCGCAGGGCGTCCAGGAGGTCGCTCGTCCGCAGGGTTTCTATCCAGAAGCTGGCGGCTGACGACGCAGGCGCTCCCTCAACCGGGGTCCGCAGTGGCGCAGTTCCAGGTTTTACGATGGTGGCCATGGAGTGTCTCCCTTGAACGGGGATCGACGCCGGTTGGCAAACAGGAACCGGCGCATGCCTCATTCCGTCGGCAAGGAGACCCGCAAAAAGAGGCCAAACCGTGGCATTGACCGCTTCCTGCCTGCAGCCCACCCAAAACAAAGGGCGCTGTCGCCAGCGCCCTTTTTTGTCAGGATGATCGCCCGGCGACCAGTCAGGCAGCCTTGGCCTTCTCGACGAAAGCGGCGAATGCAGTGGGCTCCGCCATGGCGATCGCAGCAAGCATCTTGCGGTCCACTTCCACGCCGGCCTTGATCAGGCCACCAATGAAGGTGGAATATGTCAGGCCATGCTCACGCACGGCGGCGTTGATGCGCTGGATCCAGAGCGCGCGGAAGTTGCGCTTCTTGATGCGGCGATCCTTGGTGGCCCACTGCATCGAGCGGTCCACAGCAGCCTTTGCGGCGCGGATCGTGTTCTTGCGGCGGCCGTAAAAGCCTTTGGCGGCCTTCAGGGTTTTCTTGTGCTTGGCGTGGGACGTAACGCCCCGTTTGACGCGAGCCATGTGTTTGCTCCTCGGGTGCGGTTGGCGTTAGCGTGAGTTCGGCAGACGGAAACGGATGACATTGTCACCGTCCGTCTTGAACATCACACGGGTTCCACGGTGATCACGGATCTGCTTCTTGGTCCGCTTGATCATGCCGTGGCGCTTGCCGGACTGCTGGTACTTGACCTTGCCGGTGGCCGTCACTTTGAAGCGCTTCTTGGCGCCCGAGTGGGTCTTCAGTTTGGGCATTTTGCTCTCGTATCAGTTGTGGCGGAGGATATTGACATCCCCCAACCGAAGTTCCCGAAAGAACGACAAAGATCGCCACGGCAGCCCTAACTGGCCGGGCGATCAGGAAGCGGCTCATTGCAGGAAATGGTTGCGGTTGGCAAGCAAAAACTCGGCATTCCCCGGCCGAGTAGAGTCATTTCAGGTCTCAGGCACCTTTCAGTTTGGCAATCAGCGCCAGGACGGCTCCCGCCAGCACCAGCGCAAGGCCAAAAACGATGCAAAGCCACTTCAACCGCGTGGCTTTTGAGGCCCGCGCGACATCCTTGTCGTCAATGCGGGGGTAGCTCTTCAGGAGCTTGCGAATGGCGCTGCCCTCATCAAGATCCACCACCGCACCCATGGCGATCACAAGACCGCCGACGAACGGTATCCAGGAGATCAGAGTCCATTTTTCGGCGTGCAGCGCCGATGATGTCCACATGCCCGCCGCCGCACCTGAAATGCCGTAGGCCACAATGAACGCCAGTTCGATGCGTGTCTGGATGCGCAGATAATCCTTGCGCCCGTCAACGCCCAGCCGCTGAAAATAGCCACTGACATCTTCCGTGCTGTAGCCGAAAAAGCGCATGTCGAGCGCGTGATCGCCCGGATGGCCCGTGACCAGCCGTTCCATGGCCAGCCGCATGCGGTGACCAAGCCAGATCAGGGCCACACAACCAAGGATGAGGAAGTAGAATGTACGACGCATGACAGAGGCTTAGACGGAATTCATCCGGTCCGCCACCGGAGCGGTCTCGCTCTCATGCGCTACTTCTTTGCAAGCGTCACAGCAGCTTCAAGCACGCGCTGGTCACCGATGTGATTGGCCAGCAGGAGCACCAGCTTCGCGTTCAGCGCCTTGCTCGCCTGCTCATCAAGTCCGCGATGCGCGGAAACGAGAACGCGGAACGCCGCATCGGGGTCAGCGAAGCGGCTTTCGGTGATGAGCGGCGAATCCAACATGTCTAACCTCCCGTTGCCCGTCGAAGCGCAGCAGCGACTGTACCCCGCCCCATGGCCCGAAACCGCGCCGCAACGTGACCGTCCGGCCGGATCAGGTAGCAGCCGCCATCGGGCATGGCAAAACGCTCGGCCACAAGGCCTTCCAGATCACCGTAGTCGCTGCCGATGGCAATCGCTGCAGTCCCTTCCGGCAGGTCAGCCATCCCGCCATCCGCCGAATGCAGCAGCGTGAAATCCTGTCCGAGCACCTGTGTCAGAAAGACCGAAGTCCCGGCGCTGTTGACCAAAGCCGCGTCGGGGATGGGGGCACCGGGCTTGATGCCACCATCCCAAACGTCCGCGTCCGGCGTCGAAAGCGGCGTGTTGCCATAGGCCGTTGGCACCGAGAGGCGGCCGGAATTGACCATGCGCCGGGCAAAGCCCGTGTGTTGCGCCAGCGACAGCGCCGCATTGCGCAACGTTTTCTCCGCCTCCGAATGGGGGGCGAGAAAATCCGTGGCACGGGTGGAATGGAGGATATTCTCATCCGCCGCTTCGGAGCGCTCCGTGTGGTAGGTCTCGATCAGCGACGTGGTGGCCTGCCCCTTGATCACCGCCGCCAGTTTCCAGGCCAGATTCTCGGCATCCTGGACGCCAGAGTTGGCACCACGCGCACCGAAGGGCGAGACTTGGTGTGCGCTGTCGCCCGCGAAAATCACGCGATCATGCACGAAGCGCTCCAGCCTGCGGCACTGGAACTTGTAGATCGACACCCACTCGAGCGCGAAATCCTCATGCCCCAGCATGCGGGCAATGCGCGGGATTACAGCCTCAGGGCGTTTCTCGGCCTCGGCATCCGCATCACGGCCAAGCTGGAGATCAATCCGCCAGATATCATCGGGCTGCTTGTGCAGGAGGGCGGACTGGCCGGAGTGAAAGGGCGGCTCGAACCAGAACCAGCGTTCCACTGGGAAATCGGCTGTCATCTTGACATCAGCGATGAGGAACTGGTCCTCGAAGACCTCGCCAGCGAAATCAAGCCCGAGCATGGCGCGGGTGGGCGAGCGGGCACCATCGCAGGCGACCAGCCAGTCCGTCGTGAGCTGATAGGGGCCATCAGGCGTCCCAATGGTCAGCTGGACGTGGTCGTGATGGCGCGTCACGGAGCTGACACGGTTGCGCCAGCGCAGGTCGATCAGTGGCAGATCCGCGACACGATCAACCAGAAAACCTTCGACATAATACTGCTGCAGATTGATGAAGGCAGGCATCTTGTGGCCAGTCTCGGGGAGCAGATCGAAGCTGTAGAGCTCCTCCTCTCCCTGAAAAACCCGGCCGACGGACCAGCGCACACCCTTCTCCAGCATGGGCTCGGCGCAACCAAGCCGATCGAAGATCTCCAGCGTCTTCTTGGCGAAGCAGATGGCGCGGCTGCCTTCCCCGATGCGGTCGGCATCATCCAGCAGCACGACGGGAATGCCGCGCTGGGCGAGATCGACCGCGAGCGAGAGGCCGACCGGTCCCGCTCCAATGACCACCACGGGATGGTGCTGCGGCGACGTGCGCGCCTGATCGACCGAGCGTTTGTAGCCATACTGGTAGATGGTCTTGCGGGCGGACATCTGAGTTATTTCTCGCGCGTATAGACTCCGATATCCAGCATGCGACCGGAGTTGATGTTGATGCCTTTCACCCGCGTGCGCAGCGCCGGCCTGTCCGTGATTGCTGCCAGTCCTGCCGTGAAGGCCGCCTCGTGCCGCTGTTCCACAAAGGCGATCATGCAGCCTGGTCTGGCGAACCGGGTCGCTGCGGTCTGGCCATCGACGAGGTCGATGCCAGTGCTGGTGAGAAACACGAGGCTTGGCTCATTAAACCCGGCGCTGGCATAGCGCAGCGTCTCACAGGGCACCCCGCGCGAGACCTCCGCCAAGCGCTTCGAGATGTTGATCGCCTGCACCTGGGGCAGGCCCAGGGGATAGGCAGCCACGGTCAGTGTGACAGCCGACACCACCAGTAGTGCCGCAGCAGCCATGGGTTCCGCCTTTTGCAGCGCCCGCATGCCGAGGAAGGCGAGTGCTGCCGCCGCCAACAGGAATGGCAGGGCGAAATAGGGCAGCACACGGTCGAAATACCAGAAGCCGCCAATGCCGGCTCCAAGCACAAGGACAGGGACCAGCATGGCGAGGATCGAGACCCATTTCGCGGTCTTCCATTCGAAAGGGACACCGTCGCGTTCAATCGCCATCACTGCCAACACTGCAACTGCGGGGTAAAGCGGCAGCACATAATGCGGCAGTTTTGTCTGCACCGCTTCGAAGATGAGCCAGCAAGGGATGATCCAGGCCAGAAGAAAGGCGATGGCATCATCCCCTCGCTCTTTCCATGTGAAGCGGAAGGCCAGCGCCATGAAAACCGACAGGGGCCATGCGGTGGCCCAGAACAGCGTCGCATAGAGGCCAGGCGGCCCCCAGTGGCGCTCCTGCCCCTGGCCCACCTTGCCCAGCATGTCCTTGCCGACGCTGTCGGCGAAAAAGGAGCCCCCTGTCTTGATCGCGATGGCGGTGAGCCATGGTGCCACGATGGCGGCGACGATCGCCAGACCCAGCCATGGGCGGAGCGGCAGGAGCCAGCGACCGGAGCGCTCCCGCAGGGACAACGCCAGCGCAGGCACAAAGACGATCATCGGCGTGATCGGCCCTTTCACCAGCACGCCCACGCCCATCGCAAACCAGAAGGCACCCAATTCGAGACGGGACAGCGGCCGTGCGGTGTGAGGGCTGACGGCAGCAAACCACAGGCGCGCCAGCACGCCGAAGCCCACGAAACAGGTCAGGAGCAGCATGGCATCCGTCTTGGCCAACCGCGCTTCAACGCCGATCAGCACGGTTGATGCCATCAAGGCCGCCGTGACGAAGGCGCCGCGCCGCGAAAGAAACGCCAGCGCCCCCCAATAGAGCAGCAGCACCGAACCGATGGCGGCGAACCAGGATGGCAGGCGGTAAAGGCCGATCGTCCGATGAGCATCCGGCACGCCGAGCGCCTGAGCTGTCGAGACGGCAACAGCCTGAAACCAGTAGATTCCGATCGGCTTCTTGTGTCGCGCATCGTCCTGGAAGCGGATATCGACAAAATCCCGCGTCTCCAGCATCTGCTTGGTGGCCTGGGCAAATCGCGGTTCATCGCGGTCCATCGGCTGCAGGCTGAACAGGCCGGGCGTGAAAAGCAGTATCGAAAGCGCAATCAAGGCTGCGGCGGCACGCCCGTGCGACAGTGTGAGCCAACCGAGCCAGCGCTCGACGTGAGCCGAGAGGCGCGTGGTGAACGAAGAGTCCAGGGTAATCGTCGCTGGGGCCAAGTGCAAATCCTCTGGACCGGGTTGTTTGGCCAAAATGGCGGCCCCAGCTGGATTCGAACCAGCGACCTACTGCTTAGAAGGCAGTTGCTCTATCCAGCTGAGCTATGGGACCAATGGCGGGAATTCTCTAGCCCGTTGGCGAGGAGCGTCAAGAGATACGCCGTTTTCCCCTCTTGCGAGAGAAGGGCCGGAGCCTTCAATGCGTCCACTGTCCCTGACGGGTGAACTTGAAATTGTCGGAATATGACACGGGCTTGTGCGTCGCCTCGCGCGGCTCCTCGATCCGGAAGGCGATGCCATTGCGCGTGGCATAGGCCACTGCGTCTTCGCGGCTGTCGAACCACAGCTTGATCTGGCTGTTCATATCGCCGCTGGAGGTCCAGCCCATCAGGGGCTCGACAGTACGATCCGATTCCGCATCGTATTCAAGAAGCCAGCGGGTTGATTTGGCTGAACCGGACTGCATGGCCGTCTTGGCCGGGCGGTAGATGCGTGCGCTCATGAGAATGTCTCTAAGGAGCTCCGGATTCGGCTCCAAGATCGAATG
>JANMFA010000109.1:0-1512 GCA_031377545.1 Hyphomicrobiales bacterium
CAATCATTACACGCTGGCGCTGGCCGCCGGACAGCTGATGGGGATAGGAATTCACGAGCTGGCGCACATCCGGTAGGCGCACCGACTCCATCATCTCGACCACCTTCTCCATCTGCTCGCTGGTCGAGAGATTGGTGTGGATATCGAGCACCTCGGCAATCTGGTCACCCACCTTCATGACGGGATTGAGCGCTGTCATCGGTTCCTGGAAGATCATCGACATCTTGGTGCCGCGCAAAGCCCGCAACCGGTCCGGCGTGGCCGTCACGGTGTCTTCGTCCTGCAGAAGGATGCGGCCGCCGGTGACCGTGAGCTGACGCTTGGGCAGCAGACCCATCACGGCCTGAGCGGTGACGGATTTGCCTGAGCCGGATTCGCCCACGACACAGACGATCTCGCCAGGGTTGACGGTCAGCGAGAGATTGCTGACGGCGTTCTGACGGTCACTGCCAAAGGGGAGCGAGACCGTGAGGTTGTCGATGGCGAGGACGGGCTGGGTCAATGCTTTGGTTTCCACAACAATCACATCCTCTTCGCAATTTTCGGATCCAGCCGGTCGCGCAGGCCGTCGCCCAGCACGTTCACGGCAAGGATGGTCAGCGACAGCGCGACGCCGGGCCACAGGATGTTCCACGGCGCGATCTGGAAGAAGATGCGCCCCTCAGCGATCATGTTGCCCCAGCTCGGGATGATCGGTGGTGTCCCCGCACCAAGGAACGACAGAATCGCCTCGGTCAGCATGGCGGAAGCGCAGATATAGGTCGCCTGCACGATCAGCGGCGGAATGCAGTTGGGCAGAACATGCCGGTAGAGGATTTTCACCAGCGGCGTGCCGATGGAAATGGCTGACTCGACATAGGGCTCCTCGCGCACCGAAAGCACCACGGCGCGCACGAGACGCACCACGCGGGGAATTTCCGGAATGGTGATGGCGATGATGACGGTTGCGATGCTGGCACCCGAAAGCGAGACCAGCGCGATGGCGAGCAGAATGCCGGGGATCGCCATCAACCCGTCCATGACGCGCATCACGATTGCATCCAGCCAGCGGATGTATCCTGCGACCATGCCGATGATCAGACCCAGGCCCACCGAGAACAGGGCCACCAGCGAGCCGACAATCAGCGAGACACGCGCGCCGTAGATCAGCCTGCTCCAGACATCGCGACCGAACTGGTCGGTGCCCAGCCAGTTCTGCGGTGTCGGCGGCTTCAGGCGGTTTGAAGGCGACAGCGATGTTGGGTCGATCGTGCCCATGAACGGCGCAAAGAGGGCAGCGAGAACAATGGCAGCCAGCAGGACCGCACCCAGCGCCGCCATCGGATAGCGTGCCACGGCGCTGCGGCGAAACTCCTGGAAGGGTGACGTGATCGAGGCGCTCAATACCGGATCCTCGGATCAACCAGCGTGTAGGCGATGTCGATCAGCAGGTTGAGCATGATGTAGACAAAGGCGAAGAACAGGATCAGCCCCTGGATAATCGGGTAATCGCGCCGCGTGATGGCATCCACC
>JANMFA010000138.1:0-3016 GCA_031377545.1 Hyphomicrobiales bacterium
GGCTTTTGATCTGTAGGGCTATCTGATCACGGCTTTGGGTGCCCATGGAATGGAAATTCCTGATCAATCCACTGAAATTCGCTGACTGGACGCTTGTGCCGGAACTGATAGGTTTCATGGCAGGAAAAGAGCGCTGATGACATTCATTCCGGACGTTTCGGTCCTTGTGGCCTATACCGCAGCCTGTTTCGTGCTGTGCATCACACCGGGGCCGGACATGAGCCTTTTCCTGTCGCGCACCATGGCAGGCGGTGTTCGCTCCGGCATGGCTTCCATGCTGGGTGCGAGCTTCGGCTGCCTGATCCATACCGTGCTGGCAGCGGTAGGCCTTTCCGCCATCATCGCAACCTCTCCCGGAGCGTTTCTCATCATCAAGATGGTCGGTGCCCTGTATCTGGCCTGGCTGGCGATCGATGCGCTGCGCAACGGGTCGGCGCTCAACGTGCGGGCGG
This sequence comes from Hyphomicrobiales bacterium, assembly GCA_031377545.1. GTDB lineage: Bacteria > Pseudomonadota > Alphaproteobacteria > Rhizobiales > Beijerinckiaceae > JADCCX01. Next base: position 453 of record JANMFA010000138.1, read on the forward strand.
ATGGCACGCCCGAGCCTTCCCTGCTGCGCACGTTCGGGATGGGGGTGATGATCAATCTGTCCAATCCGAAGGTCATCCTGTTCTTCGTGACCTTCCTGCCGCAGTTTGTTTCTGCCTCGGATCCGCATGCTGGCGGCAAGCTGGCATTTCTCGGGTTTTACATGGTGGTGTTCAGTACGCCGATCACGGCGCTGATGATCCTGGGCGCGGAACGTGTGGTAAGCAGCCTCAAGCAGCGGCCACAGATCATGCGCTTCATCGACTATCTTTTTGCAGGCATTTTTGGAGCCTTTGCCGTGAAGATCCTGCTGACGGAAAACAGATAGTCAGATCTGGATGCCCTGCTCCTCTGCGAAAAGGGTGAGCTGGTGGCGGAGAGAAGGGCACCCGTCACAATCCACCAGCATCGCATCAAGCGCGGCGGCAGCAGCCTTCACATCGAGCCCCAGCACCATGGCCCTGATCGGTCCGATGGATGCCGGTGACATCGACAGCTTGCGGAATCCCATCGCGAGCAGGGCCATAGCTTCCACCGGCCTGCCCGCCATTTCGCCGCAGACCGTGACGGGTTTGCCGGCAGCATCGGCCTTGCGGGCGATTTCTCCCAGCGCCCGGAGCATCGAGGGGTTGAGGGTGTCGAAGCGACCGGAAACACGCCGGTTGTCCCGATCCACAGCGAACAGAAACTGCATCAGGTCGTTGGAGCCGACCGAAATGAAATCGACATGCTTCAGCACATTGTCGAGATCGAACAGCAGCGAGGGAACCTCCAGCATAGCGCCCAGCTTCACGTCGCGCGGACCCTGGTGGCCGTGCTTGGTGAGATAGGCCCGCTCCCGGTCGAGCATCGCCTTGGCCTGGAGGTATTCATCCACCGTCGCCACCATGGGCAACATGATGCGGGCGGTGCGCCCGGCGCAGGCCTTCAGGATCGCCCTGAACTGCGCCTTGAGCAGTGCAGGTCTGTCGAGCCCGATGCGGATGGCCCGCCAACCCAGCGCCGGGTTCTCCTCCTCGACCTTGCGCATGTAGGGCAGGATCTTGTCGCCGCCGATATCCAGCGTGCGGAAGGTGACGGGCTTGCCGCCAGCCGATTGCAGGATGGCGCGGTAGAGAGCTTCCTGCGCTTCGGCACGCGGCATGGACGGCGCCACCATGAACAGGATTTCCGTGCGGAACAGGCCGATTCCGGTGGCATTCACCTCTGACAGCTGCGGCATGTCCACCAGCAGACCGGCGTTCATCTGCAGGTCGACCGTGACCCCGTCGCGTGAGATGGCCGGCTGATCACGCAGCGCCCGGTACTGCTCCTGACGGCTGGCGCGCATCCGCACCTTTTCGGCATAGCTCGCCTCCACCGTGGCTGGAGGACGGACCTGCACGTCACCGGTCGAGCCGTCCACGATGATGGCGTCACCCTGCTCGACGAGGCTGGTGATGCCCTGGACCTCTCCGACGCAGGGCACGCCCAATGCCCGGGCGACCACTGCCACATGGCTGGTGGAGCCGCCTTCCTCGAGGATCAGGCCGCGAAGGCGTGAACGCTCGTATTCAAGCAAGGCGGCCGGACCCATGGCGCGGGCCACCAGAATGGCATTCTCGGGCAGCGAACCTGCCGCCAGCGTGAAGGCTTCCCCGGTGAGCTGATGCAGCAACCGATTGGCGAGATCATCGAGATCATGCAACCGCTCGCGCAGATAGGGATCGGTCTGGCGCAGCAGCTTGGCGCGGGTGTCGGATTGCACACGCTCCACCGCCGCTTCGGCGGTCAGGCCGCTGCCGATGGCCTCCCGCAGGCGCCGCAGCCAGCCACGGTCATGGGCAAACATCCGGAATGTCTCGAGGATTTCGCGGTGCTCGCCAGGACCGGAGCCATCGCCATCGATCAGGATATCGATGGAGGCCTGCAGCGCCTGGATCGCGTCTTCCAGCCGCCGGACTTCGACTGCCGGATCTTCCGCCACGAGGTTCTTGATGACGACACGCGGCTCGTGCAGCACCACATGGCCAAGACCCACCCCGTCGGCAATCGCCACGCCGGAAAGCGACAGCGGCTTGCGCAAGGCCGTTCCGCCCGACGCAGGATTGGCGAGCGCTTCCAGTTCCCCGCCCGCGACCATTTCGGCGATGACCATGGCGGTGGTCTGCAGCGCTTCCATTTCCTCGTCGATGTAGGTACGTCTGGCGGAGTTCTGCACCACCAATACGCCAATGGTGTTGCCTGCCCGCAGGATCGGGACGCCAAGGAACGAATTGAAGATTTCCTCGCCCGTTTCCGGCTTGTAGGAGAAGCGCGGATGCATCTGCGCATCGGAGATGTTGAGAACCTCCGCCGTCTCGGCGATGAGGCCCACCAGGCCTTCACCTGCACGCATGGTGGTGAGGTGGACGGCGGCACGGTTCAGGCCCTCGGTCGCATAGAGCTCAAGTGTGCCGTCGGCGCGCAGCACATAGACCGAGCAGACTTCCGCCACCATGATGGCGGCGATGTGCCTGACGATCTTGTCAAGGCGCTCTTGCGCTCCCAGCGGCTCTGCCATGACTTCGCGGAGCCGTTTCAAGAG
>JANMFA010000156.1:0-2092 GCA_031377545.1 Hyphomicrobiales bacterium
TGCTTTTCGGCTTCCAGATTGCGGCTCCTGATGCGGATCATCGAATCCTGTTCGATGTCATTGCGCAGCTTCCGCTTCTCCTCGATTTCCTCGATGATTCGGGTAAGACCCTCGGCGTCAAAGCGGTTCGACGGGTTGAAGTACTGAAGGTCGGTCTGGTCGAGGTCGGTGATCGCGACGGATTCCAGCTCAAGCCCGTTCTGGTTCAGACCTTCCGCGGCGGCTTCCTTCACCCGCTGCACATACATGCCGCGCTGCTCGTGCATTTCCTCCATGGCCATCTCGGATGCGACAGACCGCAGCGCCGAGATGAACTTGCCGGACAGCAGCGCGTGAAGCTGCTCCGGCTGCATGGTGCGCCGACCAAGGGTGGCGGCCGCGACCGAGACGGATTCTTTCGTGGGCCTCACCCGCACATAGAACTCGGCGTCGATGTCGACGCGCATGCGATCCCGCGTGATCAGCGCATTCTCGCTGGAGCGGGTTACGGCCATCTGCAGGACGTTCATGTTGACCGGCGTCACGTCATGGATGATCGGCAGCACGAAGGCCCCGCCATCGATCACGACCCGTTCTCCGAAAAGACCGGTTCGCACGAAGGACACCTCCTTCGATGACCGGCGGTACAGCCAGTTCACCAGATAGACGATGATCGCGATCACGATGACCGCGACGATCAGCCAGAGGATCAAGGATCCGATGAGTTGTCCCGTCATGACAGGTTTTCTCCCGCTTAAGCTTTTGTCTTCGGTGTCTTGGCTTTCAACGTCCGGCCAATCGCCTTGAAGGCGCGTGTCTGGGCGCTGATGGCCTCTTCCACGGGCAACCGCTCCATGGAGGAGGCGCCGTAGAAGCCATGGCAGTTCCTTGTATTCCTGAGAATGAAGTCGGCATCCTGCGGCGTGGCAACAGGTCCGCCGTGGACCAGCACGATGATGTCTTTCCTCACCTTCAGAGCCGCGGCCGCCCAGCTGTCCACCAGCGCGGGGCAGTCCTTCAGCTTCAGTGCCGTCTGCGCGCCGATCGCGCCGCCCGTGGTCAGGCCAAGATGGCAAACGATGATGTCCGCTCCGGCCTTGGCCATGGCCGTCGCATCCGCTTCCGAGAAGACATAGGGCGTGGTCAGCAGGCCTTTGGCATGCGCAAGGCGGATCATCTCCACCTCCAGGCCGAAGCCCATGCCGGTTTCCTCGAGGTTGGCCCGGAAGGTCCCATCGATCAGGCCGACCGTCGGAAAGTTCTGCACGCCAGAGAATCCGATGCGTGCCACATCGTCCAGAAACACATCCATGTTGCGGAATGGATCTGTGCCGCAAACACCGGCAATGACCGGCGTCTTCGCGACGACCGGCAGCACCTCGGCAGCCATCTCCATGACAATGGCATTGGCGTCGCCGTAAGGCATCAAACCGGACAGCGACCCGCGGCCAGCCATGCGGAAGCGGCCGGAGTTGTAGATGACAATGAGGTCGATGCCGCCTGCTTCCTCGCACTTCGCCGAAAGGCCCGTGCCCGCGCCGCCACCAACGATGGCCTCTCCACGCTGGATCATGGCGCGGTATTTTTTCAGAAGGGCAGCTCTGTTCATTCGAGGCATTCTCAAGTCCTTTTGCCGATACGCGTGCGCAGACGTCCCGCGTGCAGATTGCGGAAAGCAAGCACGGCAACGGAAGCAAATGCGGGATCGTTGATGTGATGTGGCACCCGGACAAGCTGGCGATTGGCGGTTACCTGCACCGTTCTCTCAAGGGCCGCGAAAAGCGCCTCCCGCGCCGCGCGGTTTTCGAATGGCTTGCCCGGCGCGTCAAGCGCCGAGACCCCGCCTTCCGGCAGGACGAACCGCACCGGCCCATCCATGCGGTTCAGTCTTTCGCCGATCCACTCGCCCATCCGGGTATTTTCTTCCGGCGTTGTCCGCATCAGGGTAATCTGTGGATTATGGTTGTAGAACAGCCGGTCCTTGTACGTTGCGGGTACCGTTTCAGGAGCCGCGAAATTCACCATGTCGAGCGCACCGCACGAGCCGACATAGGGGATCTTCGTGCGGATGATGGCCCCGAATCTGTCCTCCACAACCGCAGTGACCCAGATG
>JANMFA010000166.1:0-4971 GCA_031377545.1 Hyphomicrobiales bacterium
AGCGCCGACCCCACCGGAACGAAGGTCAAGGGCATGCTCAACAATTGCGCCGGCGCGACCACGCCCTGGGGCACCTGGCTGACCTGCGAGGAGAACGTGAACGGCTATTTCTGGGGCGCGATCACCGAGCAGCACCCGGAACACCGCAACTATCGCCGCATGGGCATCCCCGGCAACTGGTACAACTGGGGTGCCTACTACGACCGTTTCGACGCCGTGAAGGAGCCGCGCGAGGCCAACCGCTTCGGCTGGGTTGTCGAGATCGATCCGATGGATCCTACATCGACACCAAAGAAGCGCACATCGATGGGCCGCTTCAAGCATGAAGGCGCGGCGAATATCGTCAATTCCGACGGGCGTTTCGTGGTCTATCAGGGCGACGACGAGCGCTTTGACTACGTTTACAAGTTCGTCACCGAAGGTGCGGTGAACACCACCAACCGCGCCGCCAATGCCGATATTCTCGACAAAGGCACACTGTATGTCGCGAAGTACAACCCGGATGGCACCGGCGAATGGATGCCCCTCATCCATGGTCAGGGGCCATTGACATCAGCCAACGGCTTCAACAGCCAGGCCGACGTCGTGATCGAGTGTCGCCGCGCTGCCGACCTGCTGGGAGCCACCAAGATGGACCGTCCGGAGGATGTGGAAGCCAACCCGAAGACGAACAAGGTCTATGTGATGCTGACCAACAACAACCGCCGCAACGCCGGTCAAGTTGATGCGGCGAACCCGCGCTCCGACAACCGCTTCGGCCATATCGTTGAGATGATGCCGGAAGGCGGCAACCATGCTGCAACCAAGTTCACATGGGAAATCCTGGTGAAATGCGGTGATCCCTCGATTGCGGCAGTCGGCTCCACCTTCCATCCCGCCACCACCAAGGATGGCTGGTTTGGCATGCCGGACAATTGCGCGGTGGATGCGATGGGTCGCCTCTGGATTGCGACCGACGGGAATCAGCCGTCGCGCACAGGCCGCGCGGATGGCGTCTGGGCGATCGAGACGGATGGCGCGGCGCGCGGCACCTCGAAGCTGTTCTTCCGCTGCCCGAACGGCGCGGAACTCTGTGGCCCGGAATTCACGCCCGATATGGAGACGTTCTTCGTGGCCATTCAGCATCCGGGCGAGCCGGACGAGGATGATCCCAACTCCAAGCCTGCGTCGTTCAACGTGGCGTCAACCAAATGGCCCGATTTCAAGGACGGCATGCCACCACGGCCTTCCATCGTGGCCATCACGAAGAAAGGCGGCGGGAAGATCGGGGTGTAAGTGAGCTGCCCACCGGCACACTTCGAGACGTGCCAGCGATACCAAGGTGGAGATGGCGACGTTACAGGAATTGCGATAACCTCCATCACCTGACTGGAGGAGCGCATGAACCTGAGGCAGCTCGAGTGCCTGGTTCGAGTGATCGAGACGGGCAGCATGACGCGCGCTGCGGAGGCACTGCACATTGCGCAACCTGCGCTCGGCATGCAGATCAAACTGCTGGAAGAAGAGCTTGGTTCACCTCTTCTGGTACGGCATTCGCGCGGCGTGGTGGCGACGGAGGCGGGGCAATTGCTGCACGGACATGCACTTGCCATCCGCCGACTCGTCGATGCGGCACGGGAGGATGTCATGCGGCTTGCCGGGAAATCCGCAAAGCCGCTAAGGCTCGGGATGACGCCGAGCCTGATGCAGATCATAGGCCCCGAAATCGCCATCAGAGCCGCAGATCGTGCGCCCGAAGCGCCATTGGCGCTATCCGAGAACATGAGCCACATCCTCGTCGACAGCCTGCGTCGAGGCGAAGTCGATATGATCCTCGCTTATGAGGTGCCTTTTGCAACTGGTTTCTGGCGACGATCACTGTACCGAGAGGATCTCGTCTTCGTAAAAGCAGCAGGAACGATCAAAGCGCGACCAATCGCATTTTCGGACGTTTTGAAGGAAGTTCTCATCCTTCCGGAGCCGGAAGACAGCGTGCGTGCACTGATCGAAAGGACAGCGCGGGAAATCGGCATTCCGCTCCGGTTGGGTCAGGAAATGAGGTCAATCTCGGGGATCAAGGCCATGATCCGTCGTGGCTCCGGGGCAGGCGTGCTGCCATTCGGCACGATCATGAATGACGTCAAAGATGGGCAACTGGATTTCTGCCCCATCAGCCACCCCTCGCTTCGGCGGACACTGCACCTTGCTGGAGAACGACGGGTCGAGACTTTGCGAGACTTCCCAGAACTTTACGATGTGATTCAATCAGCCGTCGGCCTGCTTGCGGAGACGATGGGTTCTCTCGGCCAGACAATCACATCTGAAGGCGTCGTAGCCATCTGATTTTCTTTGGTCAGGGCCATGCAATCCGTATTGGATTTCCCCCTTCGCCTGCGCTCTCTTGAGGCAAGCGAAGAGGTGGCGCAGTGAACGAGCTTGTTGCAGATTTGGTCCTTGCAGGGCGCATCCTCTCTGCGGAGGGGGTGATTGACAGTTTCGGCCATGTCTCGGCCCGCCATCCGGAACGACCGGGCCGGTTCCTGATGCCTTGCGTGCGCGCTGCAGAGTTGGTGACAGCTGGGGATATCCTTGAGTTCGACCTGACTGGCGCGCCACAGCCGTCGACACAGCAACGCGTATTTGCAGAACGCGTGATCCATTCCTGCATCTATCGGGCACGTCCGGATGTCATGGCGGTCTGCCATCATCACGCGACGCCCATGATGCCGTTCTGCACGACAGACGTGCGGCTGGTGCCCGTGTTTCACCTCGGCGCGACAATGGGGCAAGAGGTAACCCTGTGGGACAGCCAGGATGAATTCGGGGACACCAATCTCCTGATCTCCACAGACGAGCAGGGCCGGTCTCTCACGCGGGCGCTCGGCCAGAACTGGACCGTCCTGATGCGTGGACATGGAACAACTGTCGCAGGCAGATCCGTCCGCGAGGTGACCTTCCGGTCCATCTACGGCGCAAGGAATGCCGAGGTACAACTGAAAGCCATGCAAATCGGCACTCCAAAAGTATTGACGCGAGCGGAGGCAATGGCCGCTGAGGAGTTCAACCTGAAGCCCTTCGCCATGGATCGCGCCTGGGAGCAATGGGCGCGGCGGGCGGATGGGAACAGCTAACCATTTTCAGAAGGAGAATCTCGCCATGACCACAGTCTTCAATCGTCGCTCTGCGATTCTTCAACTCAGTGCCATCGCAGCCGCTCCATCGGTGATGGCGCAAGTTGCGGCCTACCCCAGCCGACCGATCCAGTTGATTGTTCCATATCCTGCGGGAGGTGCTGCTGATCTGACAGCCCGGCTACTGGCGGAGAAGCTCCGCACAAGGCTGGGCCAGACGATTGTCGTCGAGAACCGCGCGGGCGCGAACGGTATCGTCGGCACCAACTCCGTCGCCCGCGCAGCACCGGACGGGCACACTCTTCTTGTCGCGCCACGCGAGGTGTTCAGCGTCAATCCCGTCCTCAGCCCTCAGCAGGCGCATGACTGGCGGAAGGATCTGGAGCACATCAGCATTCTCGCAACAGGCCACTATCTGCTTATCGTCAACCCTGCTCTCGGTGTGCTTACCGTGGCGGAATTGGCACAATACGCAAAAACACGAGACCTGAGCTACGCGAGTTTTGGCAAGGGCAGCATGGCCCATCTCGACATTGAAGCGCTTGGCAAGACACTTGGGGTCAAGTGGACGCACGTGCCCTATCGTGGTTCCGCTCCAGCGGTGACTGCAGTGGCCACTGGCGAGGTTGCACTCTCGATCTCGACGCTTCCAGGCGCACTGCCTCTGCTGCAGGACGGCAAGGTGCGCGCCATCGCAGCGGGAAGCCCGACACGGCTGAAGCAACTGCCGGATGTGCCGACCATGCTGGAGCAGGGCATTGCCGACGATCCACTCGCGCCGGTCTATTTCGGTCTCGCCACCACTGGCGGCACGCCCGCCGCGATCATTGAGCGCTTGGGTCGGGAGGTCGCCGCAGCAGTGAAGGAACCTGATATCGCCGCGAAACTCGAGGCAAACGGTCTGGTGCCGACAGGCGGGACCCCGGCAGAATTCGCATCGAGCGTCACGGACGATGTGCGTCGTTTCGGCGCGCTCATCAGGGAACTGGGGATAACGTCTGAATAGATGGTCGAGCCAAGCCAACCGGGTCTGCACCGCCGCTGCGCCAATTGATCGGGGGTAGTCAGTATTTTCCACAGTGTCGGACAGTAGCCCGTCAGACGAAGCCCTTGCAAACATGTGGCCCGCCGCTTCCAGCCTCGAGCGGCAGCGCATGTTCTCTTGGTCGCGATGGAGACGACGCTCGGAGACTTCCGTCTCGTCATCAGGTCTGCGACGGGATTACACCCTAGCTTGTGTGGACAAAGCGGTTGATCATTCGATGAGATCAAAATCCGATCAGCGAATAAGTGAACCTGCACAGCAATGACGGCTACTGCCCCCTACTCCACCAGACCCTCAAGCTCTTTCGCCCTTGCGGCAGTGCGCGCGAGAAATCAGCTCAAGGCCGAGATCCCCGCAAGGGTCCCTCCATCGGGATCGTCGTAAAAATCGCAATTGGCCTTGCGGTAGGATACCCACATCCGTTGCACATTCCTCAGCTGCGTCTGGCGCTTTGCTGAAGTCTCCTTCATCAGCGCTCTGTAAGCCTTGTTCAGCCGCGTATCCTGCAGGGTGATTTCTGCGTCTGCGCATTCCCGCATGCTCATCGTAACGCCGCCGGACTTCTCCATGCACTCCGAATAGGTCGCAGAATATTCAGATTTTTCAGCAGCATAAGCACATGCCGAAATGACCAGTGAGGCAATTGCAGCCAATGAAATTGTCAGACGCCGCATCATTCTCTCCGAGATTCTTGCAACTCGCCTACACCAGTCTCGACTGCACCACCGCCGCCCCGATGAACCCCGCAAACAGAGGATGCGGCTCAAGCGGCCGCGACTTCAATTCAGGGTGATACTGCACTCCGATGAACCACGG
>JANMFA010000254.1:0-3115 GCA_031377545.1 Hyphomicrobiales bacterium
CCCGATGATCTGCGCCAATCCCGACCTCGTGGTGGAGCGGGGACACAAGCTCATTCCCTGCGCGGGCGCCATCGCGGCGCTGTATGAGGCGATGGGTGGAAGCGTGATCCAGGCGGGCAAGCCACATCCACCGATTTACGCCGCAACCCATGCCAAGGCCACCGCGCTCCTGGGGCGCGCACCCGACAAGTCCCGTATTCTGGCGATCGGAGATGCGATCCGCACCGATATTGCGGGTGCGGTCGGATTTGGAGTCGACAGCCTGTTCCTCAGTGCGGGCATCCATGCGCAGGACCTGCATGATGCCGAGGGCACACTGGATTCCCGGACACTGCACCCATTCCTGGCGATGCAGACCGCGAAGCCGACGGCAGTGATGCAAAAACTGGCCTAGAAACGAAAAAAGCGGCCCAAGCCGCTTACCGTTCCGCTTTTGGCAGGAAGCTGCGGATCAGATTCCGCAGACCGCCTCGATCTTGCTCTTCAACGTCTGGGCATTGAAGGGTTTCACGATGTAGTTGTTCACGCCGGCCTTCTTGGCCGCGATGACGTTCTCGGTCTTCGATTCGGCTGTCACCATGATGAAGGGCAAGGCACGAAGGCCTTCATCGCCGCGCACATTGCGCAGAAGCTCGTATCCCGTCATCGGGGCCATGTTCCAGTCGGAGATCACCAGGCCATAGCGCTTCTGCTTCAGCTTCGAGAGCGCGGCGGTGCCGTCGGCAGCCTCATCCACATCCTCGAAGCCAAGCTGCTTGAGGAGGTTCCTGATGATTCGCACCATGGTCTGATAGTCGTCAACCACCAGGATAGGCATGGAAGTGTCGAGCGCCATCGTTTCCAAACTCCGTTCTGCAGGGATCACCCGCAGCATTTCATTCCAGATCGTCGTGGGTCACAGTCCGTGAACCTTGCCGAATTCTTTCAAGGTCTAGAGCAATCGGATTGCCATCTGGTTAATGGCGTGGCCACATTCTCCATGAAAAATGCGTGGCTTGACGCCCGCCTCGCGGACAGACAAGAGCGTGCGGCAGTTCCATGAAACACCCCTTTGTCTCCCTCGTTGATCCCGCCTCCCTGCCGAGCGAACTCGCGCGTCCGGTGCTCGCGATCGGGAATTTCGACGGCATGCATCTCGGTCATGCCGAGCTGCTGCGGCAATCGGCAGATCTGGGAGCGCGGCTTGGCCGACCGGCGGCTGTCCTGACATTCGAGCCGCATCCGCGGGCGTTCTTCCAGCCTGACAGACCGCTTTTTCGTCTGACCCCGCCAGACCTGAAGGCGGAAGCCGCCGCCCGCCTCGGCGCTGCTGGCATGATTGCGATGACCTTCGATGCAAAACTCGCGGCGGTTTCGGCCGAGGATTTTGCAACCGCATGGATTCTTGGCGCTTTTTCAGCATCCGGCATCGTCATCGGGCCGGATTTCCACTTTGGCAAGGGACGACAGGGCAGTCCGACCATGCTGGCGGATATGGGTGCCCGGGCTGGAATCGATGTCATTGTTATGCCGCCGCTGAAGCGGGACGAAGTGGTCGTGTCCTCATCACATATCCGCAGCCTGCTGGCCGGGGGCGACATTGCCACCGCCAACCGCTTTCTCGGGCGGGAATGGCTGGTCAGGGCCATCGTGGCCCATGGCGACAAGCGGGGACGCCTGCTCGGCTATCCCACAGCCAACCTCATCCTCGATGGCGCCGTGACGCTCAAACACGGGATCTATGCCGTGCGCGCCACAGTCGACGGAACCACCCATGATGCGGTCGCGAGCTTTGGCCGCCGCCCCACGTTCGACGACGGTGCGCCGCGGCTGGAGGTGCATCTCTTCGATTTCGCGGGCGATCTTTATGGCAGGACGATGGATGTGGCCTTTGCCGGCTACATCCGGCCAGAGCTGAAGTTCGACGGCGTCGAGCCGCTGATCCGCCAGATGGACGAGGACAGCAGGATTGCGCGGAAACTGCTGGAAACCGCCTGATTCTTCTCGACGAATATGTGAATTGCGTTACCTTCCACTCAGGCTGGACCGCATGATGGGAGACACACCATGTTGAGCTACACACCGCCGACCTCGTTCAAGGATGTTCCGTTCACGCTCGTGCGTCCATTCGTGGCGGTGCGGGCGCTCTGCACGCTGATCGCCGTCACCCCGGGTGGTCTGGTGAACGCCCATGTGCCGGTAATGCTGGCGGCAGATGCCGAGGGCAATCCGATCCTCGAAGGGCATGTCGCGAAATCGACCGATGCCTTCGACGCGGTCAACGGCCCTGTCACAGCAATCGCCATGTTCCAGAAGGAGCAGGAATACGGCCTGCCGGAAGCCGCGCGCATCGCCGATGCCGACCAGCCCTATGGCGCGGTGCATCTGCACGGCATTCTGGAGATGGTGCGCGACCATGATTTCCAGATGGCCAATATCGAGGCTCTCTCCGATCACCATGTCGCCGCGCGCATCCATCCCTGGAACGCGCCCGATCTGCCGCGTCCTTTCAAGGAGGTTCTGGCGGACAAGACGGTGGGCTTGCGCTTCCGCATCCAGCGCGCGCAGGCCTGTCATGCCTATGTGCCGAAGGGCATCGGGCGCACCGACGGGATCGTGGAGATTGATCCCCGCGAGTTCACCAGCCCGAATTGCCGTCCGAGGACGTAGCGCCTGTCCTTCTCCCTCGGGAGAAGGTGGCCGACGGAGCCGGTTGGATGAGGGAGAATCCCAGCCGTTGGTGGCTCTCCCTCATCCGTCATGCTCCGCATGCCACCTTCCCCCAAGGGGGAAGGCGAGAAAACCCCCATCCCGTGCTTGCTTTCATCGCTTTTCTTGGCGAAAGACGTCGCCATGACCGACACCCCTGATTATTCCAAGACACTCTATCTGCCGCAGACCGAATTCCCGATGCGCGCGGGCCTCCCCGAAAAGGAGCCGCAAATCTGGAAACGCTGGGAGGACAGCGATCTCTATGGTCGCCTGCGGAAAACCTCCGTGGGGCGGCCGAAATTCGTGCTGCACGACGGCCCGCCCTATGCCAACGGCAACATCCATATCGGCCATGCGCTCAACAAGATCCTCAAGGATCTGGTGACGCGCACCCAGCAGATGATTGGCTTCGATTCCAACTACG
>JANMFA010000281.1:0-4548 GCA_031377545.1 Hyphomicrobiales bacterium
CCAGCGCCGTGTTGACGATGCGCGTGGCAGGCATGAGGTGCGGATTGATCACCTCGATCTGCCGGTTCCACTCCGCGGCGACGATGTCCGCTGCCGCTCGGGTAGGCAGGCTCAGTGGCTTTTTCGCGGGCGTGCGCGCGCCGCGTCCATCGAGCTTCAGGACAAAGCGTCCGTCTTCTTCGGCGATGGTTGCCTCGGCATAGAAGCGCTTGGGCAGCACCTGCCGCGCCATGGCGTTTTGCGCGCGCTTCACCGGATCGGGATCGGACAACACCTGGTCGGAGTAAAAAATATCACGCATCGAGCACGCCCTTGCGGAAGTCGGCGATGGCAGCTTCGACTTCGGTGAAACTGTCGATGATGCGGACAGCTCCAGCCTCCCGCAACGTGGCTGGATCGCCGTACCCGTAGGATACGCCGACAGCACTCGCGCCTGCCGCCACTGCCATCTCCATGTCGTAGATCGAATCGCCGAAGACAATCACGTCTTCCGGCGAGATGCCTGTTTCGCGACAGGCGTTCTCGACCATCTCCGGCGAGGGTTTTGAGGCAGCGGTATCGGCAGCCTGAAGCGTGGCAAAAAAACCATGCCAGCCATGCGCATCGATCAGCCAGTTGATGCCGCGCAGGGCCTTGCCTGTGGCCGTGCCCAGCAGCAGGTCATCACGCACGGCCAGGCGGCGGATCACGGCATCGACATCGTCGTAAAGTGCTTCCGAATATCCCTCAGCCGCGCGCATCTGGTGGAAATGGACCTTGTAAGCCTCGGTCATCTCCATGATCGGCGCATCCGGCCCGATCATGTCGCCTATGGCTTGCGGCAACGATCGTCCGATGATCGCCCGCACGGTCGCCTTTGACGGCGCAAGATAGCCAAACTTTGGGAAAATGGCCTCGAATGTGGCCTGCACCGAATGCTGGCCATCCACCAGAGTTCCATCCAGATCGAACAGGACAAGCGTCCGCGAGGTCTCGGGAGAGGTCATGCCCCTCCCCTGCAATCATTCAGGCGCGAATACAAGTCCGCATGAACTCGCGCCGCTCCTGGCCCGGCCCGAGGTTTTTCGCTCTGGCCTGATCGACGCAGGCGAAGACTTTCGCCATCTCGGGCTTTTTCGCCACGACGCAGGTTCTCATGGCCTCATGGCGCTCCGGCCCGCGCACATTGCGACCACGCAACTCTGCGCGGCAGCTATCGCGCACCTGTCGCATTTCGGCCCGGCGGGCCTCCCCGCGTGCGAAGAAGGGCGCAAGACCGGGGTTCTTCGCTTCCATGCATTTGCGCATCGCCGCACGGCGTTCGCCCCGTGGCAGATCGCGCGGCTTGACCTCGGCGCGGCAGGAATCGAGCGTAGCGCGAAACTGCGCGCGCTGCTCGGGCGTCACATCGGGGCGAGCGGCAGCGGGCGGCGTTGCAGCAGGAGGCACAGGGGCTGTGGTCTGCGCCAGAGCCGCCGACGCCAGAACAACCGAAACCGCCAGAACAACCGATCGAAACATGGATATTCTCCAGACAAGCGCCCCTGCGCCAATATGGCGGCATCTCTAGCAGCGCTCGTCTGAACCCGTGCTGACCGCAGGATGACCGATCTGTCATAATGTCAGCTATTCAGGCCAGCCCGTCGGATTCTGCATCCCGTGGCAACTGACAGAACGGCATTCCCTCCGCAGCTCGGACACATCGCGCACTGTCGCGCGGCGGTTATCGGGTTACGGGGCATTTTATGAAAAAATTTCTCTTCGCTGGCGCAGCCGACACGTTCCTGCTGTGGCGACCCATCGCAGCTTCGGCGCAAAGCCTTGGGCCAGTGTGCTCACGCCTTTACAACACCTATGCCGCCAAGCGCGGGCCAGAAGCCTTCTCGATGCCAGGTGATGGGAAGTATTGCGCATGGCAGACCGCCGGAACATTGCCCCGAGCGCAGGCCGACGCCATGAACAGTTGCAGGCGGGCGCGGAAATCAGGTTGCCGGATCGTGCAATCCGCATTTTAGGCGAGGTCTCTCGATCTGGCCAGAATGGCTGCCGGAAACTGAGCAACAATCCCCCTGTTCAAACCTGCTGCTTTGTGGGACGCTGCCGCCATGACACGCTCAGCATTCCTCGGAAGTGCACTGACGGTTGTTCTGGCGCTGGGTGCCTCGACCAGTGGCGCGCATCACCGGCCTGTTCTGGTCGACAACCAGCGGGTTGCGGAAGATCTTACCCAGAAATGCGAATGCCGCGCGCGGGGCAAGGCCTATACCGTCGGCGAGCAGATTTGCCTGAACGGGACTGTCGCGGTCTGCGACATGAACCAGAACGTCACGACATGGCGATCCACGTCGACGTATTGCCCGAATGCGCGGCAATTCACGCCGGTTCGCGAGGCGCGCGCCAGACTTTGACAGTCGATCCCGGTCAATCTTCCCATTGATCTCGCGTGTTGGCAGCCGTATGTCGCCCCCGGACGCGAGCCCGCGCCTTTTCGGGAGGATATGAGCGATGGGGCAAGCGAAACGGCGACGTGATGCGGGCGAGCGCATCTCCTGGTGCCGCACTTGCACCTTCTGCTGCGTGCTCCCCGAGATCGCGGCGCTCGACAAGCCAATGTACCGCGCTTGCCATCACCTCGCCAACAAGGGCTGCGGCATCTTCGGTGAACCCAACCGGCCAGCAGCCTGCAGTGCCTATGAATGCGCCTATCTCTCGGCACGCCTCAGCAACAGCCCGGACCGCAACCGTATCCCCCATCCGCTGGACGCGGGCGCCTATTTCCACCGCGATCCGCACGAGAACGTCATTGTGCTGTTCGTCGACCCCGCCAGGCCTGAGGCCTGGAAAGCCTCCGCGATCCCGGATCTGCTTCGCCCGGCGGTCAATGCCGGCGAAACTCTCGTCATCTTCGACCGCGGCCGTCAGTTGACAGTCTCGACGCCGTTCCAGCTGGAAACGCTCCTGACGCGTGATCTGGTCCGTGTCGCCGAAGCCGAAGGGTGGCCGCGCGATATCGCAACTTTTGAAGAGTGGCAGCCGGGGTAATCGCAAAGGTGTTCAACTGGTTCGAAACAGGAGCCAGCTCACCTGGCGCTACCGCGGCGGAAGCGACGCATAATACGACGCCAGCGCGGCCATGTCCTCGACAGTCAGCTCACGCGCCATGAACCGCATTTCCTTGTGCCGTCGCTGGCCGTTCCTGAAGGCCATGAGCTGATTGAAAAGGTATTTTTCATTCTGCCCGGCAAGATGCGGCACTTCCGTATCAGGCGCGACACCATCCATCCCGTGGCAGGCAGCACAATTCTCGACACTGATGCGGCGCGGGTCCGCACTTGCTGGCATTGGTAATATGCCAAGGACAGCCACGCCAAGCGCCAGCCAGAATGCCCACCCGCGCATTTGCCTTCCCGATCGTTGCAGACCCGTCATGCCACCAGCATGGCATGGATCTGATCCTTCAGCATCAACCGTGTCTTGCGCATGGTTTCCTCTGTCATGCTGTCGACAGGTTCCAGATTGGTCTCGGCACGATAAATGGCCTGGTTGATCTTGTTGTACCTTTCCGCCAGCCCGGCGAAATTTGCATTGCCGAGCTTCAGTTCATGCAGTTTGTCGGCATGCTCGGGAAATTCTTCGTGCAGATCGTGGGGGGTGTGGGACATGGATAGGCCAGACTCCGGTTGAGGAAGCAGCGAGCATGCCATGGCGGAGGGTGCGAGGTTTGCGGGAGATCAAAATGCGGTGACGCTTTGGGGCCGGACGGGTAGCCATGGCTCACGTCCCGAACAGGTTGGATGGCCGCTCCCCCACTCCGCACCGGCCGACAGGTGAAGAATGTGACCACTGAGATCAGGTCGCTGTCATTGGCGACCTGATGCGTTTGACGGGCTGGAAGGGCAGAAACGGCAGCAATCCGGATTTTTGGGGCTGCTATCCCCGTAACAACAGCGGAATCAGCCCCGAAAGCGCCTGACAGCCAGGAATCCCGCATAGCCGAACGCCGCGAGCACAATCACCTGCGCAATCAGGAACGGCGATTCGCTCTGTGTGGGGGCCAGCGCCTTCAAAGGCGCAACCTTCTGGAACGCCTGCACCACGAGGACAAAGACGTTGAGATACAGCGACAGTACCGCCGTGACCACAAAGAGCGTCCGCCAGATGCCCGCCAGCCGGAAGACATAAAGTGCCGCAATGGCGACGGCCAGCACCACCAGCGAAATGACGCCCACGACATGTGAGGGCAGCAACGTGCCGGAGGGAAACGTGAATCCTGTGACGCTCGTCAGCACCGTCATGCCCAGGAACAGCGCGGTCAGGCCCTCCGGCATCCGGTTCTGCAGCATCGCCTGCAGCACGGGCATTCCCGCGACAATGGCGACGACACTGATCGCCACATGGAGCAGCGTGAAGGTTTCGAAGGAAAGGCCCAGCATCATGAAACATCCTCGCGGAAAGGGCACCGCCTGTGGCACAGATACACGGTCCAGTTTGCACGGAAGTGGCGGGAAAGGATAGGGGAGGACCGGCTCAGGGGCAGGATGGCCGATGCGCCGAGAACGCCAAGGACGG
>JANMFA010000321.1:0-2377 GCA_031377545.1 Hyphomicrobiales bacterium
GCCGGTCTTGGCTTGCCGTAATCCCCGGAAAAAGCAGCAGTCACGAAGTCGCCGCGCTTCACAGGTCCGCGATCCAGTCCTGGCCTAAAACGATCTCGCGCATAATCTCATCCCCAGCAGGATCATGCCTGGCTGCAGCGAGCGATTGCCTGTGGCATTTTTCGATAAACTCTGGCGAGCGAGTATCAGGCAGCCAGATCTGAACCGGACGGAGTCCTTGAGCGCGCATACGCTCACGATAGGCAGCCATCCGCTTTGCGGCGGGCGACTGCGTCTTTTCAGCTGGCTTGCGATCAGTCTTCATGCGTAACATGTTACGCCTGTTTCAATCACCCGTCCAGAGCTGCCCAGCCCTCACTTCCCCTGCAGCACCTTCCACATCTCCACATCCCGCTTGTCCGTCCAGATTCGTGGGTGCGCGATTCCTGATGCCTCATCATAGGCACGCGAGACGTTGAACGGCAGGCAATGCTCGTAGATCGCGTATTTGCCGAAGGGCTTGTCCATCGCCTTGCGCACTGCGGCAAAGGTGGCTTTGAGATTATCGCCCTTCTTCACGCTGCGCTTCGTCGTGCCGTAAAGCGCCTGCAGGAAATCCGTCGTGCCTTCCATGGCCGCCGCGACCTTCTTGCGCCCGACCAGCGCATCGCCGCGCCCCGGAACCAGCGCCTTGGGCTGATAGGCTGCCAGCCGCTTGATCGTCCCAGGCCAGTCCGCCAGATGCGCATCGCCGCAATAGCAGGCCGATTTGTATTCCACGAGATCGCCCGAGAACATCACCTCGGCATCCGGCACCCAGGCGATCGTGTCGCCCGCTGTATGGCCGCGCCCGGGATGGCTGATGCGCACCTCGCGCTTGCCCAGCCAGATCGAGATTTCGCCTTCAAATGTCATGGTCGGCCAGGTGAGGCCGGGGATGGTTTCCTGGCCGCGAAACAGGCGCGGAAACCGCCCGATCTCGCTCGCCATGTCCTGTGCACCGCGCTCCACGATGAGGTCGCGCGTCCCCTTCGACGCGATGATCATCTTCGCGTCCTTGTAGGCCGAAGCGCCCAGCACGCGCACGGCGTGATAATGCGACAGCAGCACATGGGTGATCGGCTTGTCCGTGACAGAACGCACGCGCTCGATCACGGCCTTTGCCATGGCGGGTGTCGCCTGGGCATCGACGATGAGGACGCCGTCATCACCCACCACGATCCCGGTGTTGGGGTCACCCTGAGCCGTGAAGGCAAAGAGGCCCGGGCCGATCTCCGCGAAGGTGATTGTCTTGTCTTCGAGGTCGGTGCTGGAGGCAAAGCCGGTCATTGGGTTCCTCGGTCATTCGTTGCATCTGCAACTAAATGAGATCGGGTGGGAAGTGAAGCACTGGATGGTTTGACGCTGTGCTCGCTCCGGGATCATATGACTGCATCAAGGCCATGGCGATGCCGTTCCATTTAGGTCAGCGTTGCTGCTATATCATCTGACGATCCAGGGAGACCACCATGCTTGCCAATGCGCCGCGTCCGTTCAATTTTGACCTCGGCGAGACCGCCGATGCCATCCGCGATACGGTCGCCGGATACGCACAGGACAAGATCGCGCCGCTGGCCGCAAAGATCGATAAGGAGGACTGGTTTCCCCGTCATCTGTGGCCGGAGATGGGCGCGCTTGGCCTCCACGGAATCACCGTGGAGGAGGAATGGGGCGGGGCGGGCCTGGGCTATCTCGAACACGCCGTCGCGATGGAAGAGATCAGCCGCGCCTCCGCCTCGGTGGGCCTCAGCTACGGCGCCCACTCCAACCTGTGCGTCAACCAGCTCCGGCGCTGGGGCAACGATGCCCAGAAGAAGCGTTATCTCGAAAAGCTGGTGACCGGCGAGCATCTGGGCGCGCTGGCGATGTCGGAGCCGGGTGCCGGATCAGACGTGGTCTCCATGAAGCTGAGAGCCGAGAAGAAGGGCGACCGCTACATCCTCAATGGCTCCAAGATGTGGATCACCAACGGCCCCAGCGCCGAGACGCTGATCATCTACGCCAAGACGGACATGGAGGCCGGGCCACGCGGCATCACGGCGTTTCTGGTGGAGAAGACGTTCAAGGGTTTCTCCATCGCGCAGAAGCTCGACAAGCTCGGCATGCGCGGCTCCGAGACGGGTGAACTGGTGTTCCAGGATTGCGAGGTGCCGGAAGAAAACATCATGGGCGGCCTCGGCAAGGGCGTGAACGTGCTGATGTCCGGCCTCGACTACGAGCGCGCGGTGCTGGCCGCGGGATCACTGGGCATCATGCAGGCCTGCATGGATGTGGTCATGCCCTACATCCACGAACGCAAGCAGTTCGGCAAAGCCATCGGCGAGTTCCAGCTGGTGCAGGGCAAGATCGCCGACATGTA
>JANMFA010000328.1:0-2103 GCA_031377545.1 Hyphomicrobiales bacterium
GTCTTGCCGGAGCCTGTCTCCGCTTCAAGGATCACCAGCTGGGCCTTCGGGTCTGTTTCACTGATCAGCCGCTGCTGCGGGTTTGGGGTGTCAAACGTGCTCACCTTACGGAACGTTGCGGGCTTGTTTGCGGGACGGGCCGCCCGCTGCTTGGATGAATCCAAGCCAATGGCAGCCACTGCGGCGGCAGCCGCGTTAGTAGCAGTTGTCCAGTAGTCGTGATCCAAGTGTCCAACAGGCTTGAACCGATGCGCGTCCGATCCGATCCAATCTGCGAGAGCCGTCAGTCCGCACATCAGATGTTCAAACCGGGGGCTTTCAGGGAGCGGTGTCGCGTCGTCGCTGAAGCCGTTGGGCAGCCAGGATTTGATCGCAGCGCCCAGGGCATCCGCCGCCCGATCAGGATCATATGCATTGACGGGCTGCCAATCCTTCTTGAAGGCTCCAAGATCTCTAACAGGCTGCTGAAAAAGTCTCCGGCTGACAAGCGTTGGCGAACATGATTCCTGGTCCCGCACAGCGATGGAGGCGGGAATGCGGGGTTCGGACACACGGTCGGGTGAGTTGTTCTCGTACGTCGACCTCGAACAGCGGGTGCCGGCGAAGCATCCGCTGCGCAAGATCCGCCAGCTCGTCAACGACGTGCTGGCCTCGCTCGATCCTGAGTTCGCCAAGCTCTACTCGGCGTTCGGGCGTGAATCGATCCCGCCCGAGCGATTGCTGAGAGCCCTGCTGTTGCAAGCGCTTTTCACCATTCGCTCCGAGCGCCAGCTGATGGAGCAGCTCGACTACAATCTTCTGTTCCGCTGGTTCGTGGGCCTTGGCATCGACGATGCGGTGTGGGTGCCGACGGTGTTCACGAAGAACCGCGACCGGTTGCTGGACGCCGATGTGGCCGCCAAGTTCATGGCGCAATTGCTGGCTCACAAAGAAGTGCGGAACCTGTTGTCGGACGAGCACTTCTCGGTCGATGGCACGCTGATCGAGGCGTGGGCGTCGATGAAGAGTTTCCAGCCGAAGCCGGAGCCGAAGGCGCCCGATCAGCCGCCACCAGACCAGCCCAGTGGCGCCCCGCCGCCAACACCATCGACCGGGACAGTAGCGCCGCCCAAGACCGAAGCTGAGACTAACAAAAAGCCCGAGGTTCCGCCGATGAAAGACCGCAACGCAGAAGTCGACTTCCACGGCCAGAAGCGCTCCAACGCAACGCATGCCTCGACGAGCGACGCCGACGCGCGGCTCTACAAAAAGGGCCGCGGCAAGGAAGCCAAGCTCTGCCACATGGGCCATGCGCTGATGGAGAACCGCAGTCGGCTGATTGTCGAAACGGAGACCACGCTCGCCGATGGCTATGGCGAGCGCAAAGCCGCGTTGACCATGATCACCCGACGCTGTCCGGGGGAGAAGCAGATCACGCTCGGCGCCGACAAAGGCTACGACTCAGCCGACTTCGTCGCGGACCTGCGCGCCATGAACGTGACGCCGCATGTCGCCTCGAAAGTGAAAGGGTCGGCCCTTGACGGGCGAACCATGCGGCACGCGGGCTATGCCGTGAGCCAGCGCATCCGCAAGCAGATCGAAGAGGCCTTCGGCTGGGGCAAGACGATCGGCACCGCCGCCAAGACCATGCTGCGCGGAACCGCGCGCGTCGGGTTCCAGTTCACACTCAACATGGCCGCCTACAATCTAGCCCGCCTGCCGAAACTGCTCGCCGCCTGAGGCAGGAAGGCAAGGAGGCCGTCCCTGCTCACACGACAGGTGCGCTCGATCCGCCCTTAAAAAGGGGATAGGGTTCTGACCAGACGTGCTTTTCAGCAGCCTGCTAGGACCGCGACTCGGGATGAGAGGCGGGACCGTCGGTGGGGACGATAAGCCAAGAGCTAGGAAGTACATTGGCACTGTCACCCAGACGACATCGGTGCGTGGCGCGAAGCTGTATGCAATAACACCAGGAGAAGCGAACCGGTAGGTATAGGTTCCAAGGGAACCCAGCTTTACGAGAACTCCCTCGGGCAAGATTCCCGGTCCTCCGACTTGGTAGGCGCCTTTGGAGTACTTCGCATACCAAGAGGCTTCTGCGGTACCAGCAGCAAGGCCGCCAGG
>JANMFA010000186.1:0-3193 GCA_031377545.1 Hyphomicrobiales bacterium
CTGACGAAAAGGTTCCCGATCTATTGATGGTTTCCTCCAGGATAGCCGCGCGATAGGTTGCGGCTGATATGAAGGATTCCTGACCATGCTGCTGGGCTGCATCGCCGATGATTTCACGGGTGCGAGCGATCTCGCCAACACGCTGGCCAAGGGCGGCATGGCGACGACGCAATTTGTCGGTGTTCCCGGTGACCCGGCACCTACCTCCTGCGAAGCGGGCGTTGTCTCGCTGAAAAGCCGGACCATTCCTGCGGCTGACGCTGTGGTCCAATCGCTTGCGGCCCTCGACTGGCTGCTGGCGCAGGGCTGTCGGCAGATCCTGTTCAAATATTGCTCGACCTTCGATTCCACGCCCGAGGGCAATATCGGCCCTGTGGCGGAGGCATTGCTGGAGCGTCTTGGCGGCATCGCCGTGGTCTGTCCCGTGTTTCCGGCGACGGGTCGGACACTGTTTCACGGCCATCTGTTCGTGAACGGACAGTTGTTGTCCGAAACCGGCATGCGCAACCATCCGCTGACGCCGATGAGCGATCCTGACATTCGCCGCTGGCTGCGGCTGCAGACCAAGGGAGAGGTCGGGCTGGTGGCCTATCCCGTCGTGCGGCAGGGCGCTGGAGAGATCCGCGCTGCCCTTGCGCAGCAAGCAGACGCAGGGCGCCGTCTCATCGTGACAGATGCCGTGGTGGATGACGATCTGATTGCGCTGGGTGAGGCGATTGCGGATCACCGGCTGGTGACGGGTGGATCGGGGATCGCCCTCGGCCTGCCCGCCAACTTCAGGAAGGCAGGATTGCTTTCAGGCAAAGGCTCCACCTTCACGGGTGCTTCGGGCAAGGCGGCGGCATTGTCTGGCTCGTGTTCCACGCAGTCGTTGGCGCAGGTCGAGGTTTTCGCAAAGACGCATCCGGTCCTGGCGATCCTGCCCGATGCGGTGATGGACGGCAGTCAGACCGTCGAGAGCGCCTTTGCCTGGATGATGGAGCGTGTCGATGCCATGCCGATGGCGTATTCCTCCGCTGATCCGCAGAGTGTCAGGGCGGCACAGGAGAAACATGGCCGGGACCGTGTGGCGGAAGGCATCGAGCATTTTATCGGGCGGCTCGCCGTCACGCTGGCCAATGCCGGAGTCAGCCGGCTGGTGGTGGGCGGAGGCGAGACATCAGGCGCTGTGGTGACGGCGCTGGGTGTTACGGCTTTTGCAATCGGGCCGGAGATCGATCCGGGAGTGCCCGCGCTGGCGGTCGAGGGAAGCGCCTTGCGGCTGGCGCTGAAGTCCGGCAATTTTGGCGCGATCGATTTCTACGAGAAGGCTGCGAGGGTGCTGGCGGGAGAGAAGGCGTGAGCGAAGAAGCAACGCTGCGCGCTGATCTCGTCCGTTTCGGAAGATCGCTGTTTGACAGGGGATTGACGCCAGGTTCGTCGGGCAATCTTTCGGTGAAGCTCGCGGATGGCTGGCTGTTCACGCCGACCAACTCCTGCCTGGGCTTTCTCGATGCCGAAAGGCTGTCGAAGCTGGACCGCGAGGGCAAGTACATCTCCGGTGATTTGCCGACGAAAGAACTGCCATTGCACTTTGCATTCTATGAAGCGCGCCCTTCTGCAAGGGCCGTGGTTCATCTTCATTCAACCTACGCCACGTTGCTGTCCTGCCTCGCAGACACCGACCCGGACGATGCCATCCCGCCGATCACCCCCTATGTCGTGATGCGCGTGGGCCGCGTGCCGGTTGTTGCCTACACCAAGCCGGGTGACGTGTCAGTGACGCCGCTGATCCTGGCCAAAGCACCCGAGCATCCGGCCATTCTGCTGGCCAATCACGGGCCAGTGGTGGCGGGATTGTCGCTGGAGGCGACTGTTTTTGCGATGGAGGAGCTGGAAGAGACGGCCAAGCTGGTGGTGCTGTCCAAAGGCATGTCGGTGCGCCATCTGACCAACACGCAGATTGCCGAACTGGAACAGAGCTTCCGGTTGCGATGACAGGCTCGCCGGTCCGCAGACTTGCCCCGGGCCAGACCAAGGCCGTCGTCGCTGCACTCGGCGTCGCGCAGACGCTTTCCTGGGCCTCGACCTACTACATCCCTGCCGTTCTGGCTGTCCCGATGGCGCGGGATCTTGGGCTGTCGCCGGTGTGGATTTTTGCAGCCTTTTCCGGTGCGATGATCGTATCGGCGGTTGTCGCGCCCTGGGCAGGTGCGCGGATCGACCGCCTTGGAGGCCGTGGTTTGCTGGTGGCCTCCAATCTGATCTTTGCCGCTGGTCTTGTGGTTCTGGCGATGATGCAGGGACCATGGATGCTGGCCATGGGCTGGTTGCTGCTCGGTCTTGGCATGGGGATCGGGCTCTATGAAGCCGCATTCGCCACGCTGGCCGGCATTTACGGAAAGGACGCGCGCTCGCCGATCACCGGCATCACGCTGATTGCCGGTTTTGCCAGCACCGTCGGCTGGCCACTTTCAGCGTGGATGGACGCGCAGATTGGCTGGCGTGGTGCCTGCCTGGTGTGGGCGGCGATCCAGATCCTGGTGGCCTTGCCATTGAACGCGATACTGCCGACTGGAACGCAGCCTGCCCTGGCCAAGGACGGCCAGCTGCCCGAAAGCGAATCGCCGCCGCAGCGGTCGACAATGATCCTGCTCGCCTATGTTTTCGCGGTCTCGCTGTTTTGCAGCACTGCGCTCGCGAGTCATCTGCCACGCATTCTCGAGATGGCCGGCGCTTCCGTCGCGGTTGCCATCGCTGCAGCCGCGCTGATCGGCCCGGCGCAAGTGGGTGCGCGCCTCGTCGAATTCGGGTTGCTGCGGCGGGTTCATCCGCTGATGTCGGCGCGGCTCGCAGCGATGGGACATCCGCTCGCGGTGGTGGCGCTGGGGGTGCTGGGTGCCCCCGCTGCCTACGCGTTCACGATCATTCACGGCGCAGGCAACGGCGTTATGACCATCGCGAAGGGCACATTGCCGCTCGCGCTTTTCGGACCGGGTGGCTATGGCTTCCGGCAAGGACTTCTGAACGCGCCCGCGCGGGTCATGCAGGCGTTGGCCCCAGTGATCTTCGGATTTGCGCTGGAGCGCTTCGGTGCCGATGCGATCTGGCTGACAGGCGCGTTGGGCTTCACCTCGGTCCTGGCGCTGATGCTGATCAGGCGCTGATGCGTTTCAGTGCGGCGAGAACCTGTTCGCGGCGCGGCAGCGGTGCC